>CALIFM010000292.1 GCA_938021685.1 uncultured Gammaproteobacteria bacterium
AAATACGCTCTACCTCAAGCGGCGTGATAAATGCTAGCACCTGATCAGGCGGCACCACTGTTTGACCATTGGGCTTTTGCCAATCACTGGCAATTTTGGCCACCAGCTTATTGGGCCCCACACCGGCCGAGGCGGTTAAGGTCGTTTGTGCAAAAATCTTGGCTCGAATCTCGCTGGCTATCAAGCTAGCACTGCCGTTGCAATGCTTTGAACCAGAGACGTCTAAATACGCCTCATCTAACGACAAAGGCTGCACTAAATCCGTGTATTCATGAAAGATGGTACGTATTTGATTGGATACTTGCTTGTATAAGGCCATGTTCACAGGCACGCGAATTAAATCTGGGCATTTGCGAAACGCCGTGGCCATCGGCATCGCTGAATGCACCCCAAAAGCCCGCGCCTCGTAGGAACATGCCGCCACTACACCGCGTTGATCTGGCAGACCGCCCACAGCCAAAGGCTTACCTCGCAGCTTTGGATTTTCACGCGCCTCAACGGCGGCGTAAAAGCAGTCCATATCAATGTGAATTATTTTTCGAATGAGCTTATGCCTTTGTGGCAATCATGGTCTATTGTGTGTCTTTAATTATACGGCCTTGCTGCACACTACAGCCATCATTTTGCTATAATCACATTTCCTAAACTTTGCACCGGGTTTACGTCTCGGCACGCTGGAAATGGCCCATTCTAATTCCGTTATTACGGTTTGCGCACTTTATAAATTTGTGCGTTTGAATAACTTTGAGCAATTGCGCAAACCCTTGCAACAGTGCCTAGATAAGCACCAAGTGCGCGGCACTTTGCTGCTGGCCGAAGAAGGCATCAATGGCACCATTGCGGGTGCAGCCGATGGCATTGAAGCGGTGCTGGCTTGGCTGAACACTGACGCGCGCTTAACTGACATTGAAACTAAGCGCTCGAATACCCAAGCGATGCCGTTTAAACGCGCCAAGATAAAGCTGAAAAAAGAAATTGTGACCATGGGCGTGCAAGGCATCGACCCGTTGCGGGTGGTGGGCACTTATGTGGCACCGAATGATTGGAACGCCTTAATCAGCGACCCAGAGGTAACGGTTATTGATTGCCGTAATCAATACGAATATGAGGTGGGCAGCTTTACAAATGCGATCAATCCTGCCACTACTAATTTTCGTCAGTTCCCCGAGTATGCTGCGAAAAGTCTAGACAAAGATCAGCACAAGAAAGTGGCCTTGTTCTGCACCGGCGGCATTCGTTGCGAAAAATCCACGGCTTATCTTAAAGAACAAGG
Source organism: uncultured Gammaproteobacteria bacterium (assembly GCA_938021685.1). Classification (GTDB taxonomy): domain Bacteria; phylum Pseudomonadota; class Gammaproteobacteria; order Arenicellales; family Poriferihabitantaceae; genus JAAELZ01. Next base: position 1,274 of record CALIFM010000292.1, read on the forward strand.
CTTTGATGAGGTATACCATCTAAAAGGCGGTATCTTAAAATACCTTGAAAACGTGGACGAAGCTGAATCACTCTGGGAAGGCGAATGCTTTGTGTTTGATGAACGTGTGACGGTTGATCATGGCTTACAAAAAGGCAGCTATGACCAATGCCATGCCTGCCGTATGCCAATCACCGAGCAAGATAAGCTTGGTCCGCATTATGTGCTGGGCATCAGTTGTCACCATTGCTACGCCAGCAGCAGCAAGGAGCAAAAAGCATCCTTTGGTGAGCGCCAGAAACAGCTGGCCCTAGCCAAGCAACGCGGTGAAGCGCATATGGGTCAAGAAGCAACCGAGCATATTAAGCAAGCCAAAGCGGCGAAAAAGCGGCAACGCCTTCAGCAAAAAAAACCTAGCCATACCACATCATAAAGTAACCATTTGATATGAATAAACTCAACCCTTTTCACCTTGCCGTGCAAGTGCGTAACCTTGATGAAGCGCGAGCGTTTTATGGCGACACCATGGGCTTTAGTGAGGGGCGCAGCAGCGAACAATGGATTGACTATGATTTTTATGGTCACCAGTTTGTAGTGCATCATAACGCTGCCTTAGGAAAAGGCGGCCATATTGACAATGCTAAGAACCCCGTGGACGGCCATGGCGTGCCAGTGCCACACTTTGGTGTAGTATTAGAGCAAGCTGATTGGCAGGCCTTAGCAAAGCGCCTTGAGCAAGCAAACGTGGAATTTATGATTAAGCCCACTATTCGCTTTAAGGGCGAAACTGGCGAACAAGGCACCTTCTTTTTTGCTGACCCGTCTGGCAACATGCTGGAATTCAAAACCTTTGCCGACATTGAGGGACAGTTGTTTGCCAAATAGCGACTGACCAGATTAACTGACAAACAAGCCATCTAATTCATCACTCCCAACAAACGTAAACGATGCCATCTGAACACAGCGTACTAGCCATCAACGATGACCTACCCATTCGCACCGATCAAGCAGTGCATAGCGGCAAGGTGCGCAGTGTTTATTGGTTGACCTCTGCAGACAGCAGGCGACTGATCAAAACATGCGGCTATGCTTTAAGCGACGATTGCGAACTTGGGCTGATGGTCATTAGCGATCGGCTTTCGGCTTTTGACTGCATCTGGCATGCCGAAGGTGATCTTAATGGTGTGCCGGGTAAGGGGGCGGCGTTGAATGCTATTTCAAACCATTGGTTTGACTTGTTTAAGCAACAAGGCTTGGCGAATAGCCATATTGTGGATATTCCGCATCCATTTGTATGGCTGGTGCAAAAAGCTAAGCCATTGAAAATCGAGGCCATCGCGCGGCAATATTTAACAGGCTCGATGTGGCGCGCTTATGAACAAGGCGAACGCGAGATTTGTGGCTTGCAAATGGCCGATGGTTTAAAACAGGACCAAAAGCTGCCAGAGCTCATCATTACTCCCTCTACCAAAGGTATTCTCACTGGTATTGATGGCGTGCCCGAAGCGGATGACGTAAATGTGTCGCGCCAAGTTTTGCACGATCAATATGCTGCTTTTAATTTTGCCACACCAAACGACATCGATACTTATGAACAGCTGCTACGTGAAGGCTTTGCCGTGATCGAAAAGGCGCTGGCTGGCATCGGGCAATTGTTTGTCGACACCAAATTTGAATTTGGCTATGTGGGCACCCCTGGTGGAGGCAACGAGCTGATATACATGGACGAGATTGGCACACCCGATTCGTCACGAATGTGGGAAGCCGCTGCCTATGCCAACGGCCAAGTGGTGGAAAACTCTAAAGAAGATTTTCGACAGTTTTTGCTCAGCACCGTACCTGACCCCGATGTGCTATTGAATAAGCAGCGCATGGCGCAGCGCTTTGAGCTAGCTGCCAACACCGATTTACCTGCCTCGGCTTTGATGGCAGTGTCCGAGACTTATTTGAATATGGCCGAAAAAATAACCGGCAACCGTCCAGCGATTCCTCAGCGTGCTCGGGAAGATATTATTGATAGTTTGAACGACTATCAATTGATTTCATAGCAGCCTGATAAATCTAAATTCATATAGCGCAACAAACAGGGCTTAAAGCAGCACAATTAAGCGCATCGGCCTTGAGAAAACGGCCTAGCAAGCGTACCATTAGCCCTTCACTTTAAAGCGAATTTCCCTCATGTTTACTGGAAGCATGGTTGCCTTGGTTACACCAATGCACGAAGATGGCAGCGTTGATTACCCCGCGCTTGAAAAGCTAGTTGAATTTCATATTGAGAACCAAACCGATGTTATTGTCTCGGTAGGTACCAGCGGCGAGTCGCCCACTTTAAGCCACGACGAGCATATTGATGTAGTCAAACACACTTTACTGTTTGCCAATGGCCGTGTGCCAGTGATCGCTGGCACAGGTTCGAACAACACCAAGGAAGCCATTGCACTGACCGAACGCGCTAAAAATGCGGGTGCAGCGGCAGCGTTGCTCGTAGTACCTTATTACAACCGGCCAGAACAACACGGCTTGTACTTGCACTTTAAAGCCATCGCTGAAGCAGTGGCAATACCGCAAATGTTATACAACGTACCCCACCGCACAGGTCGCAACATGGAAAATGCAACCGTGGTGGAACTAGCCAAAATCAGTAATATTATCGGCATTAAAGACGCCACTGGTGACGTTGATACTGGCGCTCAATTGATTAAGGACACCAGCGATGATTTTGTTGTGGTGTCCGGTGACGACGCCACCACACTGGATTTAATTAAAGTGGGTGCTAAAGGCTGTGTTTCGGTGACCGCCAATGTGGCCCCACAGGCAATGCATGATTTATGCCAAGCAGGTCTTGCGGGCGACTTCAAGGCTGCCGAAGCCATCAACCAAAAGCTGATACCCTTACACAAAGACCTATTTATCCAAGCCAGCCCTGCCCCGAGCAAATATATATTGACCAAGCTTGGGCTGATCGGTGAAGCCATTCGACTACCATTAACACCGCTTAATGAAGAGCACTATACCGCTGTAGACGATGCAATGGCACAAGCAGGTATAATACCCACCAACTAAGACTCTATATATTATATATTGCCGCCCGCTTGATCACGGCGCAACCTATGCTTCTAAACCCAGTTGTCGCAACGCGAGGTTTTTTAACACAATGATGACCCTTTTGGGCGGCGCAGCACTGTCTGCGTTTCGCAAACAAAAATTATTGCAAGCGCTGGCAACGAGCTGCCCCGAAATTCAGGACCTAAGCGCAAGGCATATCCACTTTGTTGATCTCGAGTCCGCGCTTAATAGCGACGAGCAGCAACGCTTGCAACGCTTGCTAACCAGCAATGATCATCAAGCACCTGAGGTTTTGGATGGTGCCAATCAGCAAGTCCTTAGCGTACCGCGTATCGGCACCATTACTCCATGGTCTACGAAGGCTACCGACATCGTACAGCACTGCGGTCTGCATAAAGTAAAGCGCATCGAGCGCGGCGTACAGTGGTCGCTACTTACCGTAAAAGCCAGTGCCGGCCTGAATGAGCGTTTGGCTAAGGTGATTACTGATCCGATGATGGAAAGCTTACTGGATAGCACAGACGACGCACAGCAACTATTTCATACGGCACAGCCAGCGCCATTCAAACGCATTGACGTGCTTGGCGGTGGTTTAGCAGCCTTGCAAAAAGCCAACACCGAATTTGGCTTTGCTTTATCGGAAGAAGAACAGCATTACTTGACTCAGCAATTTATAAAGCTTGGGCGCAATCCCACCGATGCCGAATTGATGATGTTTGCGCAGGTTAATTCGGAGCATTGCCGTCATAAAATTTTTAATGCCGATTGGCACATCGACGGTGAAGCGCAGACCCATTCACCATTCAAGATGATTAAGCACACTCATCAGCAAAATGGTGACGGCACCTTAGTGGCCTACCATGATAACGCAGCGGTGATTGAAGGTGCAAAAGCAGCACGCTTTTTCCCAGATCCAGCTACAGGTCAATATCGCTATCACGACGAAGGCGTACACATCAGCATTAAAGTAGAAACACACAACCACCCTACTGCCATCTCACCCTTTCCTGGGGCGGCAACCGGCTCAGGTGGTGAGATTCGCGACGAGGGGGCAACTGGCCGCGGCGGCAAACCCAAGGTCGGTCTGACTGGCTTTAGCGTGTCACACCTTCGCTTACCAGATATGCCACGTGCGTGGGAGCAACCCCTGTCGTCACCGGCACGCATCGCTAGCCCTTTGCAAATTATGTTAGAAGGTCCAGTGGGCGGAGCAGCATTTAACAACGAGTTTGGACGGCCTAATATCTGCGGCTATTTTCGCACCTTTGAACACAGCGAAGCAGGCGACAACGAAACTAACACTGCACGACGTGGCTACCATAAGCCCATCATGCTGGCAGGTGGCTTAGGTAATATCCGTAAGCAGCACATCGACAAAGTACCGTTTGACAAAGGTGCGGTGTTAATTGTGCTAGGCGGCCCAGCGATGCTCATTGGCCTGGGCGGCGGCGCAGCTTCATCCATGGCCAGCGGCACGAGTAGCGAAGCACTGGATTACGCCTCGGTACAGCGCGGCAACCCAGAAATGCAGCGCCGTTGCCAAGAGGTGATCGATGCCTGCTGGGCGCGTGGAGCAAACAACCCTATCTTATGGGTTCACGACGTAGGTGCAGGCGGCTTGTCCAATGCGCTGCCCGAATTAGTACAAGATTCTGGCCGCTCGGGTCACTTTGAGCTACGCGATATTCTAAGCGAAGACCGCAGCTTGTCACCGATGCAGATTTGGTGCAATGAAGCCCAAGAGCGCTATGTGCTAGCAATTGCGCCTGAATCACTCGATGAATTTGAAGCTACCTGCAAGCGCGAACGTGCCTTATATGCTGTAGTGGGGCATGCCACTGATGACGGAAAATTGGTGCTAGCCGATAGCCACGAGTATGGTGATAAAATTGACAATTCTGCAGACGATCAACATCCCATTGATTTGCCAATGGACGTGCTGTTTGGTTTACCACCGAAGATGACCCGTGATGTGCAGCGACACGCACCTGCACTGTCGCCGCTTAATATCACTAAGCGCCCCTTACTGGACGTGGCACTGGATGTGTTGCGCTTCCCCAGTGTAGCCGACAAAACTTTCTTGGTCACTATTGGCGACCGCAGCATTACCGGGTTGATTGCCCGCGACCAAATGGTTGGACCATGGCAGGTGCCGGTGGCTGATGTGGCGGTGAGCCTAAGTAGCTTTGAAGCATACAGCGGGGAAGCGATGGCAATGGGTGAGCGCACACCACTTGCGCTCATCAACGCTGCTGCCAGTGGGCGCATGGCCATTGGCGAAGCACTAAGCAATATCGCAGCGGCTAGCATCGGGCAGATCAGCGACATTAAGTTATCGGCCAACTGGATGGTACCCGCTGGCGAACGCGGTGAAGATGCTAATCTATATGACACTGTAGAGGCGATCGCGATGCAACTATGCCCTGCCTTGGACATTTCAATTCCGGTGGGCAAAGACTCGATGTCAATGCAAACCGTGTGGAGTGACAAGGGTCAGCATAAAGTAGTGTCGCCAATGTCACTAGTGATCTCGGCTTTTGCACCGGTAGTTGATGCGCGGCGCACACTTACTCCGCAACTGCAAGTTGATCTGAGGACCAAACACGACGACAAGCCCTTGTGGTTAGTCGACTTGGGCGCTGGCAAAAACCGCCTCGGCGGCAGTGTGTATGCCCAAGTGCACAGCCAACTGGGCGATGACTGCCCCGATGTCGATGAGCCGCAGCATCTGAAAGGCTTTTTCAATTTTATTCAAGCGGCCAACGCGCAAAGCCTATTGCTGGCCTATCATGACCGCAGCGACGGCGGCCTGTTTGCCACCTTAGCAGAAATGGCCTTTACAACACGCTGTGGCTTGGATATTGAGCTTGGCTGCTCCAATGATGATGCGGTTGCCACCTTGTTTAATGAAGAGCTGGGCGCGGTACTGCAAACCAGTGCTCAAGACAGCGAAGCCTTACAGGCATTAGCGGCAAAGCACGGCATTGATGCCTTGCTGAAGCCTATAGGCTTTGCCAAGGCCAGCAAGGAAATCAGTATCCAGTGCCAAGAGCAAGAAGTCATCCATGCTTCACGTATCGATTTACACCGTGCTTGGTCTGAAACCACTTATAAAATGCAATCATTGCGTGATAGTCCAATTTGTGCGCAGCAAGAATACGATCGTTTGCTAGATAAGGCCGACAGTGGTCTGTTTAGCGAACTGAGCTTTAAACTGCAGCCACCTGCTCTCGCCATACTAAAAGGCCAGCAACCCAAAGTGGCAATCTTGCGCGAACAAGGCGTGAACGGCCAAATTGAAATGGCGGCTGCGTTTGACCGCGCAGGCTTTGAAGCAATTGATGTAACCATGAGCGATTTGGTAGACGGCCGCCAGCGGCTAGATTCGTTCCAAGGTTTTGTTGCTTGCGGCGGCTTCTCTTTTGGCGATGTGCTGGGCGCAGGCGAAGGCTGGGCCAAGTCGATTTTATTTAACGCTGCGGTGCGCGATCAATTTGCCGCTTATTTGCAACGCGATGACCGCTTTGCTTTGGGCGTGTGTAATGGGTGCCAGATGCTGGCCACCTTGCGTGAGATCATTCCCGGCACCGAGCACTGGCCTACTTTTGTGCGTAACGAGTCCGAACAATTTGAGGGGCGTTACGTGATGACTAAAGTAGCGCCGAGCCCTTCATTATTTTTTGAAGGGATGAGCGGCTCGGTGATTCCAGTGGCCGTCGCCCATGGCGAAGGCCGCGCGGTGTTTACAGATAAAGAACAACAGCAAGCGTTTAAAACAGCAGGCCAGCACTGCCTTGAGTTTGTTGATTACCGCGGCAAAGTTACCGAGCAGTACCCGGCTAATCCCAATGGTTCACCACATGGTATTACCGGCATCACTAATGACAGCGGTTTAGTGACTTTAATGATGCCACACCCTGAACGCACTACCCGTACAGTGAACCATTCTTGGACACCGGAAGATTGGGCTAAAAACAAGGATGGGCTTAGCCCTTGGATGCAAATGTTTTATAATGCGCGCAACTGGACTAACTAATCTTTTTAAAGAAAACAACGATGGCAAAACGATTTACAACGACTTCATTTCTAGTTCGCCTAATCAGTGCCTTTGCATTGGTGTTCGCCACTTATAACCCGATTAAGCCTTATTCATTCTACGAATGGGCGATTGCACCCGCATTGACCGATCTTGGTCACCTCAGTGTGCTGCATGGTTTTGTTGGCATCATCCTGCTAATCGGTTGGGTGATTTTCTTACGCGCCACTTCACGCTCATTGGGTGTGTTTGGTATTTTGCTAGCGACCGCATTTTTCACTATGCTGATCTGGCTAATAGTAGACCAAGGTTGGTTGTCACTAGACAATAGCAACACCTTGACGTGGATCATTCTATTCGCCGTCAGCGCGGTGTTAGCTACCGGCTTATCGTGGTCGCATATCCGTCGCCGCATGAGCGGACAATTGGACGTGGACGAAACCGACGAGAACTGAGCTTAGTGCCCTCAAGATGAAAAAAAGCAGCCCGTGGGCTGCCTTTTTTGTGACGCCGCAGCTGACAGTTTAAGAACTGGCGAGCGAAAAACCGATTTGCTTCATTTGCTGCACCATGCTGACCAAGCCGTTCGAACGCGTCGGCGATAAATGCTGGCTTAAGCCTATTTCCTCGATGAAGTATAAATCAGCTTCGCTAATTGCTTGCGCACTTTGGCCCGACAACACCCGCACCAATAAAGCAATGATACCTTTAGTGATGATGGCATCACTGTCAGCGCTAAAGTGAATGAGCCCGTCTTTGCTTTCTGCATGTAGCCAGACTTGACTTTGACAACCTGGGATCAAATGGCCATCCGTTTTATAAGCTGAGTCAATCAAAGGCAGCTTTTTGCCCAGATCAATCATGTATTCATATTTGTCCATCCATTGATCAAAGAAGCTGAATTCTTCGATAATCTCGTCTTGAATTTGGTTGATCGTGGCCATGTTAACTCAGCATGTCCGCGGCGCGTTGTGTAGCCACTAAAAAGGCCTGCACATCAGCTACATTATTATACAAGGAAAACGACGCCCTTACCGTGCCCGGCGTTTGATAGTAATCCATCAGGGGCTGGCAACAGTGGTGGCCGGTGCGCACCGCAATGCCTTGCTGATCTAGCAAGGTGCCGACATCAAAGGGGTGGGCACCGTCCAGTAAAAAGGAGATGACGCTGGCCTTATCTGGCGCAGTGCCGATTATATTGATACCTGCAATTTGTTCCAGCCCCTCAGTCGCAGTCTTTAACAAGGTATGTTCATGCGCTTGCAGCGTCGCGCTGTCTAAGCCTTGCATATACTTTAGCGCCGCACTTAGCCCCACACCACCCGCTATGTTAGGTGTACCGGGCTCAAACTTATGCGGTAATTCATTATAAGTCGTTTTAGCGAAGGTCACTTTACTGATCATATTGCCGCCGCCTTGATAAGGCGGCATAGCATTCAGCAATGCCTCTTTGCCGTACAAGATGCCAATGCCAGTAGGGCCAAACACTTTGTGCCCCGAAAAGGTATAAAAATCGGCATCCAGTGCTTGCACATCCACCGCAAAGTGTGGCGCAGCCTGCGCGCCATCGACCAGCACCTTGGCACCCATTGTATGGGCTTGCTTAATCATTTCGGCTACGGGATTAATTATACCCAAAGCGTTAGACACATGACTTATTGCCAGCAACTTAGTTTTTTTGTTAAGCAACGAACCAAACGATGCCATATCTAATGCCCCATTAGGGGTGATATCGATCACCTTCAACACCGCACCAGTGCGCTCACATAACATTTGCCATGGCACAATGTTCGCGTGATGCTCCATCGCGGAGATAAGAATTTCATCGCCTGCTTTTATAAATTGCTGCCCAAAAGCGCTGGCAACTAGATTAATACTGTCAGTGGTACCTTTAGTAAACAACACTTCATGGGCGTGCGCTGCACCCAGAAACTGGCGCGCCTGCTCACGAGCCTGCTCGAATAAAGTCGTTGCCTCTTGGCTCAAGGTGTGCACGCCACGATGCACGTTAGAATTCTGCCTGCGATAATAGCCATCGATCGCATCAATCACCGTCGTCGGTTTTTGGGTGGTGGCACCGTTATCGAGGTACACCAACGGGCGGCCATTCACCTCACGATGTAAGATCGGGAAATCAAGACGTATCGCATCAATATCAAAACGAGCAGACATAGTTTTTATATAAGCAGTTATTTATAGCAGTGACCAAAACTTAAATTACATTAAAGCGCAAAGCCACATTGCCGCCACGCTTCGTACACCACAATTGAAACTGAATTAGACAAATTCAAGCTGCGATTGTGCGCGCGCATCGGTAAAGTTAGCTGCCCCGATTGTGCGCTACTTTCGCGAATTTCACTAGCTAAACCCTTGCCTTCTGAGCCAAAAACTAAGGCATCACCCGGCATAAAGCGAAAATCGCTATAAAGCTGTTGATGATGTGTAGACAATGTGACCCAGCGGCTGAACACCTTTGCTGCCAAACAAGCTTGCCAATCTGGCCAGACAGTGACATTGGCCAAGTCGCCATAATCTAGGCCCGCGCGACGTAAGGATTTTTCATCCAGCGCAAAACCCAGCGGCTCAACAAGATGTAAATGGCTACCAGTATTAGCGGCCAAGCGAATTAAATTACCGGTGTTGGGTGGAATTTCTGGTTCAACCAGCACGATGTGAAACACGCTTGCTGCTCGTCAAAAGGGTTTAACCACAACCAAAATTAAAATCCCCAGCAGCGCCACAACAGGCAACTCATTCATCACACGATAAAAACGATGCGAATGCGGATTGCGGTCTTCACGAAATTGCTTAACCACATAAAAACACCAGCCATGATAAACCAGCACCACTGCCACCAGCAGCAATTTAAGCATCAGCCAGCTGCCGCTAAAGCCGTAGCCCAGCCATAGCCACAGACCGGTTATAACAGTGAATGCTGCGCTAGGGGTCATAATGCCAAGCAACAATTTACGTTCCATCACCTTAAAGCGTGCGTTACCAACTTCATCTTCAGACATTGCGTGATAGACAAACAAACGCGGCAAATAAAAAATGCCCGCAAACCATGCAATTAAGCTGAACAAGTGAAAGACTTTAATCCAAAGCATGACGGCGTGTATTAAGTAGGCGTGAGTGAAGTGGAGCCGCTAAAGCCTGCTTTCGATATGCGCTAATAAACCGACCGAAGCTTGCTCAATTAAAGCCAATGCATGCGGGAAACCATCTTCATTGCCATAATAAGGGTCAGGCACTTCGCGCTCACCAACCTCGGGAGCAAAAGCCAAAAACAAATGGATTTTAGAGCGTTGCGACGGCTTTGCGATACGCTGCAAACTGCGGATATTGTCTTTATCCATGCCGATAATATAATCGTAGTATTCCATGTCTTGCTTACTAATTTGCCGTGCTTGTAGGTTGTCGATCGCCACGCCGCGCTGCGCCGCTGCCTCAATAGCGCGCGGGTCAGGTGGATTGCCAATATGCCAATGGCCGGTGCCAGCTGAATCTACCTCGATATGATTTTGCAAGCCACCTGCCTGCACCATCAAGCGAAACACCCCTTCGGCGGTGGGTGAACGGCAAATATTACCGAGGCAGATAAACAATACTTTATAAGGCGGTTTATTCATTGATAGAGTTACAATATTAGGGCTTATTCAAGCTCGCGCTCAACCGTACTGACTTTCTCATCTTGCTCCAGCGCTTCCATGATCGTATTTAAATGCGTCAGATCTTTCACTTCAATTTCAATGTCGATATTAACGTAATTAGCATCGCTCTCGTCAAGACGTACCGATAGCACATTCGATTTATGATGGGCAATTTTTTGAGTAATACTGGCCAACGCGCCTGGCAAATGCAAAGCTTGAATGTGCAATCGGCTCTTAAAATCAGCATCATGTTTTTTAGCCCAATCTAAATGCAGCCAGCGGTCGATATGCTTGCGATAGCGTTTAGTATTATTACATTCATCTTTATGTACGACCACGCCTTTGCCTGCGGCAAACACGCCCACGATTTTGTCGCCCGGCAGCGGCAAACAGCAATTGCCATAGGTAATCAGCATTTTTTCTGCTCCGCGTATCGACAAAATAGATTGATCATCTTGCTCACGCGGCTCAACATCGATATTGGTGATATCAATAAGCTGCTGCGCTACCATTAATGGCAAGCGGCTGCCCATACCTATGTCTGCCAGCAAGCTATTCCAGTCTTCTAGACCAAATACTTTAAGCAAATGAATTTTATCGTCGCTGGCAATGTGCTTGCCCTTAAAACCGCAATCTCGCAATGCTACAGTAAGCAAGCGCCGACCCATGCTAACCGCCTCTTTGTTTTTCTGCTGCTGTAAATATTGCCGAATGGCAGTGCGTGCTTTTGCCGTGACCACATGATTCAACCAAGTAGGCAATGGCCGTCCATTGCGATTGGTAATAATCTTAACGCGGTCGCCCGACTCTAGAATACGGCTAACGGGTGCGGCCTCTTCATTCACTTGTGCCGCCACGCACTTATTGCCAACATCCGAATGCACTGCATAGGCAAAATCAATCACGCTTGCACCCATGGGCAGGTGCTTGATATCGCCTTTGGGTGTAAACACAAATAGCTTGTCTGGGTACATCTCGGCGCGTAAGTGCTCCATAAAATGTCCTGAATCACCGACAGGTTGCTGCGCATCTAAAAAGCTTTCGAGCCATGTTTGCAAAATTTGTTGTGGGGCCTCAGAACCTTTGGACTTGTAAGTCCAATGCGATGCGACTCCTGATTCAGCAATGCGGTCCATCTCCACGGTACGAATTTGCACCTCAACAGGAATGGCGTGTGGGCCAATCACCACCGTGTGCAAGGATTGATAACCATTGAGCTTCTTCATGCCAATGTAATCCTTCACAGTGTGCGCCATCGGCGGATACAATTCATGCACCACGCCCAGTGCCAAATAGCATTGCGCCCGTGTGCCTACAATAATGCGAATACCGTGCAGATCGAGCTGCGATTTCATCGACACTTTACGATCGCGCATTTTTTGATAAATACTATATACCCGCTTAGCGCGTCCCTTTACTATGCTACCGCTAATGCCTTCTTCAATCAGCTTTTCCTGCACACTTTCACAGATCAACTTTTCTATTGGAGCACGGCCTTTAGTATCTTCAATCAGGCGATCATTAATCGCTTTATAACGCACTGGGTGTAGTGCTTTTAAGCATAAATCTTGCAAGTCAGCTGTCATTTCTTGCATGCCCAAACGGTTGGCAATGGGGGCATAGATGTCTAGAGTTTGTTTGGCGACACGTTCACGTTTTTCCTTAGAAACATGTTCAATGGTCGACATATTGTGCAACCGATCTGCTAATTTAATCAGCATTACTCGCACGTCTTTGGCCATCGCCATCAACATTTTGCGGAATGATTTGGCTTCGGCTTGCAGCTTATCGGAGCTAGTTAATTGCGAGATCTTACTCACCCCATCAACCAACTGAGCCACTTCTTCGCCAAACTGCTCAGCCAATTCTTGACGAGTGACCTCGGTGTCTTCAATAACATCATGCAGCAAGGCAGCCACCAAGGTGTTGCTGTCCATCTGCATTTTAGCCAGCGTTAGAGTAACTGCAAGGGGGTGAAAAATATACGGCTCGCCGCTTTGACGCTGTTGATGCTGATGAGCCTCAGCACCAAACAAATACGCATCGTAAACGGTCTTTGTGGCGGCCTTATCAAGGTAGCCTTGCACTACCTCTAGCAAATCGGTAATGCGTACTTGATCGTCTACCACTTGGGCACCCATATGATTCGATAAGACTTAATAATAGGCTAATTCCTTTTTGATCACTGACTATTTTAGCCAGTTTGTTTTCGCTTAGTCTATGCTGGACCTAGCCAGCTTAACCGCCCATTAACTCCGATTCATCATCGGCTTTGACATCATCATCACCTGTCAACATTACGCTTTCAACAGGCGCGTCTTCGGCCACCGTTGGCTGTTCCTCGGTTGTAGCTAAGTCGCCTTCGATCATAGCAATGATTTGCTCATCAGTTAAGTCGTCACTTACTTCTTCAATTTCTTCGTCTTCATTGAAAAAGCCTGTGTTGTCGGCATCCAAGATAGAAGCGTCCACATGCTGCTCAGCAATTTCGCGCAGCGCGATGACGGTTGGCTTATCGTTATCGGCTTCTACCATGGCTTTAGCGCCCATGGATAATTGGCGCGCACGCTTGGAGGCGATCAGCACCAATTGGAAACGGTTGTCAACGTGTTCTAGGCAGTCGGTCACGGTTACACGCGCCATAATTTAATCCTCTATAAATATCTATTAATGGGTTTTGTTTAGATTCTATGCATTGTTTAATGCAAATACACGCAATAATTTGCGTCAATATTCAGTTTGGGCTATTAAATAGACTAAGGTCGGCCCACTATGCGTTATCAATAATGGTTTCTAACTTATGCAAACTGTGGTCAAAGTCATCATTTACAATCACGTGGTCGTATTCAGTATAGTGGCTCATTTCATCGCGCGCATCCTGCATTCGCCGTTCAATAACTTGCTGCGAATCTTGCCCACGCGCTTTTAAGCGGTTTTCTAGCGCTTCCAGCGATGGCGGCATAATAAATACGCTAACTACGTCTTTTTTGCTTTCTTTCACTTGCCGCGCACCTTGCCAGTCGATATCCAAAATGACATGCTTGCCTTCATTGTTAAGCATTTCTGCTGCTGCTTTAGAGGTGCCATAAAGGTGGTCAAACACCTTGGCATGCTCCAAAAACTGCTGCTGCTCGATCATCGCCTCAAAGGTCTTTTTATCAACGAAATGGTAGTCTTGACCATTCATCTCTGCAGGACGAATTGGCCGCGTGGTGTGTGAGACACAAATGGCCAAATCATCGCGCCGAGCAAGCAAGGCACGTGCCAGGCTAGTTTTGCCGCAACCCGATGGTGCAGAAAAAATGAAAATCTTCTTGTTGAAGGAGCTTAGTTTCACATTAACGGGCAATCAAAGTACAAAATATAAGCGCCAGCACGACAAATATTGGCAGTTTTAATAAAGGGCGCGATTGTAACTAATTTTTCCCCATTAGAGCAGTCTAAGCCTGCAAATCTAAAGGAAGTAATTTAGTTATTCATACATAAGGTCAGACTGGCCATAAGAGCTACTTGCTGGCTAGTACCGGCTATTCGACGTTTTGCACTTGCTCTTTAAGCTGGTCTATCAGCACTTTTAAATCGACCGAAGCGGCAGTAATATCTTGGTGGATGGACTTCGACCCCAAGGTGTTTGCTTCACGATGAAACTCCTGCAGCAAAAAATCCAATCGACGGCCCACTGGCTCGGCCGATTGCAAAATAGTCGCAAACTCCTCAAGATGGCTTTCAAGGCGGTCTAGCTCCTCGCTGACATCGGCTTTACTGATCAAAAGAGCAATCTCTTGGTTTAACCGCACTGCATCAATTTCTTGCTCGTGCAGCTTATCTAGTCGGTCTTGCCATTTGTCTTGATGCTGCTGTTCGTAGTTGGGTATCTCCTCGCGCAGCTGGCTAATGATTAGCTGCATCGAACTGACACGCTCACTTAGCATTTTTGCCAAACGCTTGCCCTCTGATTGTCGACTACTGACTAGATCGTCCAGCGCCAAGTCCAAGCTGTCCAGCACCGCTGCTTCCAGCTCTTCAATATCAAGTGCCGCAGCCGTAATCACCCCCGGCCAAGCTAATACATCTGCCACACTAAGCGGCGCGCAATCGGTAAGCTGCTGCACTTGTTCTGCCATCTTATGCAAGTTTTGCACCATCGGCACGTTCAGCGCCCCGCCCTCTTGTAAGGCGGCTGAAGTATCTAAAACAAGATTAGCGTCCAAACGGCCGCGCTTGATCATGTTGCTGGCCTTTTCTTTGAGCGCCACTTCCAAAAAGCGCACCGACTCGGGCAACTTGAAATGCGCATCCAAGTATCGATGGTTAACCGTTCTGATCTCCCAAGTGAGATTGGCGCCCTGCATAGCGTATTCGTACCTTGCAAAGGCGGTCATGCTATTTAACATAGACATTTAGGCAGTGACATTGCGTTTAACCTTCTGCGCAAGCAAGCGAATGGTCGCATTACACATCCAGATTACTCACATTAAACGCGTTTTTCTCGATGAACTCACGGCGCGGTTCTACTTGGTCTCCCATCAGTACGGTAAAGGTTTCATCGGCACTCACTCCGTCTTCTAAGGTGACCTGCATCAAACGTCTAGCCTCGGGGTCCATGGTCGTTTCCCATAGCTGATCAGGGTTCATTTCACCCAAACCTTTGTAACGTTGGATATATAAACCCTTACGTGCCTGCGCCATCAGCCACTCTAAGGCTTCTTTAAAACGCGCCACCGTGTGTGTTTTTTCGCCACGCTCAATGGTCAGCTCTTGCCCGCCAAACACGGCGATACGTGAACCGTACGATACCAAGGTGCGATACTCAGAGCCTTCAAAGAAACGCGCGCTGAGCAGGTAGCTAGAAGTAAGGCCATGACGATAGCGGGTAATTTCCAAGGCCCATTCTTTGCTGTCTTCTGGCATCACAGCCGCTACCGTGAACTTACCGATTTCAAGCGGCACCTTTTCTAGCTTAGTTTCGAGCTGCTTAGCTACTGTGCTTAAATTCTTTTCAGAAGAAAAGTCCGCTGCTGTAACCACATCAATACGCGTAAGTGCGTCCAGCACGGGTGCATCGTAATATTGCGATAAGCGCCCTAGCATCGCTTGGGTGGCATAGTATTCGGTTGATAACGAACGCAGTTCCTCACCTTGCATCGATTGACCTGCTGCAATCAACTTAGTTTCATCCAAAGCGATATTCAGCAAGTGCTCGCGCAACGCAGGATCATCTTTTAGATAAATCTCGTTCTTTTTCGCTTTAACTTTATACAAAGGCGGCTGCGCAATATAAATATAGCCACGCTCGAGTAAGGCGGGCATTTGCCGAAAAAAGAAGGTGAGCAATAAGGTGCGGATGTGCGAGCCATCCACGTCGGCATCCGTCATAATGATGATACGATGATAACGCAGCTTTTCAACGTCAAAGTCTTCTTTGCCGATACCGGTGCCTAAGGCAGTAATTAAGGTCGTGACCTCATCAGAGGACAGCATCTTATCGAAGCGGGCCTTTTCCACATTCAAAATTTTACCTTTAAGCGGTAAGATCGCTTGATATTTACGGTCACGCGCTTGCTTGGCCGAGCCGCCGGCTGAGTCACCCTCCACCAAATACACCTCACACAAACTGGGGTCCTTCTCCTGGCAGTCGGCAAGTTTGCCAGGCAAGCCGCCTAAATCAAGTGCGCTTTTACGGCGAGTCATGTCACGGGCCTTTCGCGCAGCCTCACGAGCTGCGGCCGACTCAATAATGCGCTGAACAATCACCTTGGCTTCGACTGGGTTTTCCAGTAAAAAGTCGTTGAGCTTATCCGCCACCTGCGACTCCACCGGAGCGCGTACTTCTGATGAAACCAGCTTATCTTTAGTCTGCGATGAAAACTTTGGATCTGGCACTTTGACCGACACTACCGCTGTCAGGCCTTCGCGACAATCGTCGCCCGTAAAAGACACCTTGGCCTTTTTATCCATCCCAGTTTCTGTGATGTATTTGGTCAATGTGCGTGTTAAGGCGCTTCTAAAACCTGCCAAGTGCGCGCCACCATCGCGCTGCGGAATGTTATTGGTGAAGCAAAATACATTTTCTTGGTAAGAGTTGTTCCATTGAAAAGCCACCTCTACCGTTACGCCATCCTTCTCGCCCTCCATGTGAAAAATGGTTGGGTGAATGGGTGTTTTTTGCTTGTTTAGATAAGATACAAAAGCACTAATGCCGCCATCTGCATCAAAAATTTTCTCAGCCTGTGTACGCTCGTCATACAGCTCAATATGGATACCCGCATTCAGATAAGACAACTCGCGTAGGCGCTTAACCAAAATATCAAAATGGTATTCGATATTAGTAAAAATACTAGCGCTAGGCTTGAAGGTGATCGCCGTGCCTGTTTTGGTAGCATTCCCCACCACTTTGAGGTCGGCCTCAGGCTCGCCCAGCTTATAGTGTTGTTCGTGTACTTTACCGTCGCGATAGATGGTTAGCTTTAAGTGATCAGACAGAGCATTCACCACTGACACGCCCACACCGTGCAAGCCGCCCGACACTTTGTATGAATTTTGGTCAAACTTACCGCCGGCGTGCAGCACAGTCATAATGACCTCAGCCGCCGACTTGCCTTCATCTTCAAGGATGCCAGTAGGGATGCCGCGACCGTTGTCTTCAACAGTGATCGATTCATCGGCATGAATGCGAATGAGAATCTTATCACAGTGCCCCGCTAAGGCTTCGTCGATAGAGTTATCGACCACCTCAAACACCATGTGGTGTAAGCCTGATCCATCGTCTGTATCACCGATATACATCCCTGGGCGCTTACGCACCGCATCCAAGCCTTTAAGGACTTTTATACTGTCCGAACCGTATTCTTCAGCCATGCAAATATGCTTTGATTTGAGTGGCCTAAATTATAGCACAAATCAGCCCCTACAAGCCGTTTTAAAGGCTGCCAAAGCAAGGGGTTTATAACATAAAAAAAGCCAGCGCTAAGCCGGCTTTTAGATGACCTTTAGGCTATCTTTCAAATCACTTAGTAACGGTAATGATCAGGCTTATAAGGCCCAGCCACGTCTACACTAATATAATCTGCTTGCTCTTTACTTAGTTCGGTCAAATCTACATCGATTTTCTCAAGGTGCAGGCGCGCTACTTCTTCGTCTAGGTGCTTCGGCAAGATGTGTACTGTATTGTCGTACTCGCCTTGCTTGCCCCATAGCTCAATCTGTGCAAGCACTTGGTTGGTGAAGCTATTAGACATCACAAAGCTTGGGTGGCCTGTGGCACAGCCTAAGTTAACCAAGCGGCCTTCAGCCAACAAGATAATCTTGTTGCCACTGGGCAGCTCAATATGATCGACTTGTGGCTTGATGTTCTCCCACTTGTAATCCTTCAAGCTGGCAACGTCAATTTCATTGTCGAAGTGGCCAATATTGCACACAATCGCTTCGTCACGCATTTTCAGCATATGCTCGTGCGTGATCACATTGAAGTTACCGGTGGTGGTCACGAAGATGTGCCCTTGGTCGCACACGTCGTCCATTTTCACAACACGAAAACCTTCCATCGCCGCTTGCAGCGCGCAAATGGGGTCAATTTCAGTGACCCATACTGTGGCGCCCAAACCTTTCAGCGATTGCGCTGAACCCTTGCCAACGTCACCGTAGCCCAACACCACTGCGATCTTGCCTGCAATCATTACATCAGTTGCGCGCTTGATGCCGTCAACCAATGACTCACGGCAGCCATATAAATTATCAAACTTAGACTTGGTGACCGAGTCGTTCACATTAATAGCAGGAAATGGCAAGCTGCCTTCTTTAGCTACAATCTGATACAAACGGTGTACGCCCGTGGTGGTTTCTTCGGTTACGCCTTGAATGCTGGCCAAGCGCACGCTATACCACTCAGGATCAACCGCTAATTTAGCTTTGATTGACTTAAACAAGGCGATTTCTTCTTCACTGCCTGGTTTGTCCAGCACAGATAAATCAGACTGCGCCTTTGTACCAAGCATCAATAACATGGTGGCATCGCCGCCATCGTCCAAAATCATGTTAGGCATACTGCCATCGCTCCACTCCATCGCGCGGTGGGTATAGTCCCAGTACTCATCCAATGTCTCGCCTTTATAGGCAAACACAGGCACGCCTTGGTCGGCGATCGCTGCAGCTGCGTGGTCTTGGGTTGAGTAAATATTACAAGACACCCAGCGCACTTCTGCGCCCAGTTTTACTAATGTCTCAATCAGCACCGCTGTTTGGATAGTCATATGCAAAGAACCAATAATCTTGGCACCTTTTAATGGCTTACTTTTGCCGTACTTGTTTTGTAAGGAAACCAAGCCTGGCATCTCGGTGTAAGCAATAGCAATTTCTTTATGGCCCCAAGCCGCTTGGCTAATGTCGGCCACCAAAAAGTCTTCGCCTGCATTAGGCGCGCGCATCTTTGCGTCGTCAATTTGTGCAACGTTTGCGTTAGTCATTTTAAAAACCTATGAATAGTAATGAGTTAAAGAGACCAACAGCGGCCTCGTAAAAAATTTAAATTAGGCGCACTTAGCAGCATCACGCAAGATGTCGGCCTTGTCGGTACGCTCCCAAGTAAACTCTGCCTCGGTACGACCGAAATGGCCGTAGGCTGCTGAATAGCGGTAAATCGGGCGTAATAAATCCAGCATTTGCACAATGCCCTTGGGGCGTAGATCAAAATGCTCAGCAATCAAAGCTTCGATTTTGGCGTCAGAGATTTTACCTGTGCCATAGGTTTCCACCATCACCGACACAGGTCGCGCTACGCCAATCGCATAGGCTACTTGGACTAGGCAGCGATCAGCAAGACCAGCAGCCACAACATTTTTGGCCACATAACGGGTGGCATACGCTGCTGAACGGTCCACCTTTGATGGATCTTTACCCGAAAATGCCCCGCCGCCGTGCGGGGCTGCACCACCGTAGGTGTCTACGATGATTTTACGTCCAGTTAAGCCACAATCACCAACAGGGCCACCAATTACGAATCGCCCTGTAGGGTTCACTAAATATTCCGTATCCTTGGTAATCATGCCGGATGGCAAGACAGGCTTAATGACCTCTTCAATGATGGCCTCTTTTAAATCTTTATGGTTCACGTCTTCATCGTGCTGCGTTGACAAGACCACGGTTTCGATCATCTTAGGCTGACCGTCTTCATAGCGCACAGAAACCTGTGATTTGGCGTCAGGGCGCAACCACGTTAGACCGCCTGTCTTGCGCACATCTGATTGCTTTTTCACCAAGCGGTGCGCGTAATCAATCGGAAACGGCATAAGAGTATCCGTCTCGTTGCATGCATAACCAAACATCAAACCTTGGTCACCCGCACCCTGGTCCAAATCTAAGCCTTCGCCTTCATTCACACCTGCAGCAATATCCACTGACTGCTTATCAAGTGACACCAGCACGGCGCAACTGGCCGCATCAAAACCAATTTCGGAGTTGTTATAGCCAATTTCATTTACCGTCTTGCGAGCGATAGCTTGGTAATCCACCACAGCATTGGTGGTGATCTCACCTGCTAGCACAATCATACCCGTGTTAATTAATGTCTCACAAGCAATGCGTGACTGTGGATCTTGTTCAAATAAAGCGTCAACAACGGCATCAGACACTTGGTCTGCGATTTTGTCTGGG
>CALIFM010000293.1 GCA_938021685.1 uncultured Gammaproteobacteria bacterium
TGATCGCGACCACATGGTGGACCGCTTATGTAGCGCAGGCTATGGCGCAGACATTGGGTATTGAAAAGTTTTTATACTTAATTCAAGAGTACGAACCATTTACTTTCCCGATGGGGTCGTACCATGCCATTGCGCATGAATCGTATTCATTTGCGCATCGTGCGGTGTTTTCTTCTCCACAATTGCAGCAGTATTTTAAGCAGCACAAGATTGGCGTATACGGCCAAGCTTGGGGTGATACAAAGGAAGCGATGCCATTTGAAAATGCAATTTTGCATTATGAACCAAAAGAACGCTTTATAAACCGTAAAAGTGGTGAGCACAAGCTGCTGTTTTATGCCCGTCCTGAGGCCCATGCGGCCCGCAATATGTTTGAAGTGGCTTATTTAGCCTTAAGTAGCGCGATTGAAGCAGGCCAGTTTGATGACGCAAAGTGGACCTTTCATGGTATCGGTACTTCACATGGTGACATCCCGTTGCCTAAAGGCCATACCTTAAAGATGCTAGGCAAGTTCGGTTTGAAAGAATATAAAAGCCGTTTGTTAGAATACGACATTGGTCTGAGCTTGATGTACACTCCGCATCCCAGCTTGCTGCCGCTTGAGATGGCCGCTGCGGGTATGTGGGTCGTGAGCAATGCTTGCGAGAATAAAACGGCGGCTGAGCTTGCTAGTGTTTCGAGTAATTTAATTGGCAGCAGACCAACCATTGAAGGCGTGACCGAAGGCATTGTACAGGCGGCTAAAAACGTCAATGATTTAAGCGCTAGAGCCAAGGGTGCTGAGGTAAACTGGGCGTCTAATTGGGATGATGCCTTTGATAATGAAAAAATGACCAATATCATCAAGTGGTTGAAACTTGATGTAAATAAATAAGCAAAAACTATGCGTAAATTAAAAGACGATTTTAAGCCTGATCTCGATATCTCGGTGGTATTGCCTGTATATAATGAGGAAGAAAACATCATCGAGATGCATGCTGAGATTGATGCGGTGATGCAAAAAATGGGCCAGCGCTATGAAATTATTTTTGTCAATGACGGTAGTTCTGATAACACTCTAGAGCGCATGGTAGAGATCCAAAAATCGGACCCTAATAGTGTGGTGGTCGAATTTAGGCGTAACTTTGGGCAAACGGCGGCGATGGCGGCGGGCTTTGATTTGGCTCGTGGTGAAATCATCATTACCATGGATGCTGATCGGCAAAATGATCCACGTGATATTCCTGACTTGGTGGCTAAAGTGGGGGAAGGCTATGACCTGGTTTGTGGCTGGCGGCATGAGCGCCAAGATGGTTTGTGGTTACGTTTGATTCCGTCCAAGATTGCCAATAAATTGATTTCATATACCACTGATGTCAAGTTGCATGACTATGGTTGCTCACTCAAGGCGTTTCGCTGGGAAGTGGCCAAGCAGTTATCAATGTACGGCGAAATGCACCGTTTCATTCCGGCCATTGCCAGCTGGGTAGGCGTTAAAATTGCTGAAGTGAAAGTAAACCACCGTGCACGAGTGGCGGGTGTTTCTAAGTACGGTATATCTCGCACGTTTCGCGTCATTTTAGATTTGATCACGGTTAAGTTTTTGATGAATTTCTCTGCGCGACCTTTACAGTTTTTTGGCGCAATTGGCTTAGGCAGCACCGTGATTGGTTTGCTCATCGGCTTAACCTTGTCCTATCAGAAACTCATCATGGGCATTGGCCTAGGTGACCGGCCTTTGCTGTTGCTGGCGATCCTCTTGGTGCTAATTGGTTTGCAATTTATTACAGTAGGTTTGGTCGCCGAGATGATTACTCGTACCTATCATGAATCGCAGGATAAACCGATTTACACCATTCGCAACATTTTTGGCCGATAGCCGTAGCGTTACGCCAACCTTTACTCAATGCAAAGCCCAGACAATGACAGCGTTGCCGTTATCATTGTTAATTTCAACGCAGGTGATTATCTGCAACGGTGCTTAAAAGCGGTTGAGGTACAAACCGTGCGCCCCACACGCACTATCGTTGTAGATAATGCTAGTACGGATAGCTCTTTTGTGACGGCTAAGCAAACGTTCTCATGGGTCGAATTTATTTCACTCGACAGTAATACGGGCTTTGCTGCGGCTAATAACCATGCAATCAATTTGGCCGATGACGTTAAATGGGTCGCTTTGCTTAACCCTGATGCATTTGCAAATTCTGATTGGTTAAAAAACTTATTGTATGCCGCCGAGCAGAATCCAGATAAACAGTTTTTCTCAAGCAAATTATTGAAAGCGCAGCCCGATGATATAACAGAGAGCATTCTTGATGGGGCAGGGGATTGCTATCACCAATCGGGTTTAGTCTGGCGGCGTTTGCATGGTCGCCAGTCAGTAAATGGTGCAGCGTCGGAGAGCCAACACCCCTTTTTCTCGCCTTGCGCTGCAGCGGCTTTATATCTGCGTGAAGCAGTACTAGCAGTAGGCGGTTTTGATGAGGATTATTTTTGTTATCTGGAGGATGTTGATTTAGTCTTCAGAATGCGTCTGCGGGGTTATCAGGGTGCGCATATTGACAGTGCGATTGTGCAGCATGTGGGCTCTGGCATTACACAACGCGATAGCGACTTTTCGATTTACCACGGCCATCGCAACTTGGTGTGGACTTATGTGAAAAATATGCCACGTGCTTTACTGTGGAAAACATTGCCGCAACATCTTCTGCTTAATTTGTTCAGTCTTGTTTATTACAGCTTTAAAGGGCGGCCAGGTGTTATTTTTAAAGCCAAATGGGCTGCCTTAAAAGGCTTGGGCCAGCAGCTTAAAAAACGTCGTGTGATTCAAGCGCAAACCAAGATAACTGCTCAGCAGTTGATGCCACATCTGGCACAGGGCCTACTTTCGCCGTATTTACACAGGTCAAAATAGTATGCCCAGCGTTGATGTCATTATCGTTAACTACAATGGCGGTGCTTATCTTAAGCGTTGTTTGCAGTCAGTGTTGGCATCAAATCATTTGCTTGATGTTTTCGTGGTGGATAATGCTTCTAGCGATGATAGCTTTACACAAGTACAAGACTTTGATGCAGGTAAGCATCGACTAAATTTTATTGCTAATGAGGATAATAAGGGCTTCTCAAAGGCAGTGAACCAAGCTGCAACCCAAGGTGATAGCGATTATATTTTGCTGCTCAATCCCGACTGTGAGGTGTACCCGCATACTATCGGTAATTTTATCGGTGAGCTTGCTAAACATCCTGAAGCTGGAGTAGCAGGAGCCTTGGTATTTAACCAAGATGGATCAGAGCAGCGTGGCTGTCGCCGCTTGGAGCCAACTTTCGCGCGCAGTATTGTGACAGCTCTGCGGTTGGATAAACACTTTTCCAGTGTCAATTTACAGCACTCGCCCTTACCCGAACAGAATACAGAGATTGATGCTGTTTCCGGTGCAGCTATGTTAACGAGGCGCAGTACGTTTGATAAATTAGGCGGTTTAGATGAGGGTTATTTTCTGCATGTGGAAGACTTAGATTACTGCCGCCAAGTGCGTGAATTAGGTCAAAAAGTGCTGTTTGTGCCTGGCGTATCTTTATTTCATCATCAAGGTGTTTCCAGCAAAAAAGTGCCGTATGCCATGGAGTGGCATAAACATGCGGGCATGTTGCGTTACCATCAAAAATATCAAAAGCCACACCAGAGCTGGTTGCGCTCTAGCTTGTCGCGTGCGGTTATCTATCTCAATTTTGGTTTGTCGGTTGCACGCCATGCGGTGCGCTTTGGCGCTAATGAAGAGCACGCGCCGAGAAGCTATGTTGCGGCTCATCAAAATAAAATTGTAATCACAGGAGCCAACAGCGATGTAGGGCATGCTATGTTGGCTTCTTTGGTCGATGAAGCACAGCCAGTACTTGCCGTTACGCGGCGCAAAATTCCTAAAACAATAGTGGGTAATGAAATTTGGCTTAATTGGGGCTACTTTGAAAAAGTGCCCGCCGCAGACTTGGGTGCTATTAAGCAGTGGCTCGCGTTTTCGCCGATATGGTCAGCTCCAGTACTGGCGCAAGTATTATCACGCCATAGACCGCCAGAGCGTATTGTCGCGATGAGCTCTACCAGTATTGAAGGTAAGCGCGATACAACTGATGGCGCAGAACAGCAAGTAGTTACTGCTTTGCAACAAGGAGAAGATGAATTGTTAGCCTGGGGGCAACAATCTCAAGCAAGTGTCAGCATTGGCCGTGCCAGCATGGTATACGGTGGTCCAAATAATAAAAATGTACGGTTAATAAAAAAGATAACGCGCTTGCTGCGTTTTTTTCCATTGGTGGGTGAAGGCGAGGCAAAGCGCCAACCTGTGCATGTGGATGATCTAGTGCAAGCTGTGAATGCTATGCGCCAGCAAGATAGCTTGCCGCAAAGTGTCTACACGCTAGCAGGTGGTGAAGTATTAAGTTATAAACAAATGGTGAGCGCTATTTTTGTTGCTAATAATCAGCAGCCTAAATTCACATCGCTTTCTGTTTCAGCATTGAAAAAGTTAGCGGGCCTAATTGCCTATCTGCCTAAGCTTGGCTTTATAAATGGCGCGATGGTTGAGCGTATGCAACAAGATCTCTGCTATGACATCAGCCCTGCAAAACTTGATTTTAACTACCAGCCAGGTAAATTTAGGCCATGAATGAAACAACAGCGATTATCGGTGGCAGTGGTCTAAGCGAACTTAAGTTTTTAAAAAATGCACAACGCAAGCTAGTGCGTACGCCGTATGGTGACCCCTCTTCGCCGTTTCTAATTGGTAAAGCAGGTAAACGGCAAGTGGTGTTTTTGCAGCGCCATGGCTTGGGCCATAGTATTCCGCCACATAAAGTAAATTATCGTGCCAATATATGGGCATTAAAATCGCTTGGTGTGCAGCATATTATTGCAGTTGCGGCCACGGGTGGGATTGCTAAAAATTTAGTCCCGCAAAGTTTGGTGGTGCCACATCAGGTAATTGATTACACCTATGGCCGAGAGCAAACATTCTTTGATGGCAGTAAGAACAATGTGCACCACATTGACTTTACTATGCCTTACTCATCTATTTTGCGTCAGCACTTAATTGATGCTGCCCGTGGTTTGGCGTTAGGAGTTGTAGAAGAAGGCGTTTATGCAGCGACGCAAGGCCCTCGTCTGGAAAGTGCTGCTGAAATTGATCGTCTAGAGCGTGATGGTGCCACTATTGTAGGCATGACGGGCATGCCAGAAGCGAGCTTGGCGCGTGAACTAGATATGCACTATGCGTGCTTGTCTCTAGTGGTTAATCCCGCTGCTGGCCGTGCAGAGGGAGAAGTATCGATAGAGGATATTAAAACGCAGTTACAGCAAGGAATGGTTAAAGTAGCAGCCGTTTTACAAGCAAGTTTATAGCAACCAGCAGTCTTGCTGAGCAAGCAAAAGCTTATTTCAGTTGAAATTAAGCTGATAGCTTAGCCCAATCAATCAGTATTTTTTTGATCCCATTTTTGCATGGCACGTAAAGTAGCTGAACTGTATTCACGCCGATAAGCTACCAACAATACTACAGTGGTAGCGATGATTAAAGCCCATGGGTGAATTAACCAGCCTAAGTAAGCTAAGCCAAATTCAAAACCGCGCATACCTTCGTTAAAACACATGCCTCCACGCGATAAAACCACCCCCATTTTTTTTGCATAGCGTCGCTTTTCTTTATTTGAATTAAAACTAATGGGAGCAGCGCCAA
>CALIFM010000294.1 GCA_938021685.1 uncultured Gammaproteobacteria bacterium
GGAAACCGTTAGAGTGGCATTGCTCGGTTGGGAGTTGATTTGTGTTAGCCCTTGTTCGAGTAAATCAAACATCTGATCAACATAGGGTAAAAACCTATGTCCTTCTTTAGTTAGTTCAAGTGAGCGATTGCCGCGTTCGAACAGAGGCTGATCTAAATGCTGTTCTAACAACTTGATTTGATGGCTAATGGCTGCTTGGGTAACGTTTAAGTCATTTGCTGCCAAAGTAAATGACAAACTATGGCCTGCGCTGCGAAATGCGCGCAAGGTGTTGAGGGGAGGTAATTTCGGCGGCATTCGGATAAATAAATCTAATCTGAAGAATGAAAAATGATCGTTTGTTGTAACTCTTATATAGCGATAAAGTGCTTTTTCCGCAGTAAAATACTGCTGCTGACGTGAAACTTATTAAGAGGAGTCCATTATGTCAAATTATCAAAACTTATGTCAGGATGATTGTGCAGAGCTTCCCAAAAATGCCCTTCCAAGCAATGCTTTAGTGCGGTTTGGCTTGCAGCCTGCTTGGGCAAAAAATCTATTAAAGGCGCTGTTGATATGGTGCCAGCGTAGTCGCGAGCGGTTTGAGCTTGAAAGTTTGACCGATGATCAGCTGAAAGATGCCGGCATTAGCCGTAGCGAAGTCGAGCGCGAAATAAAGAAGTCCTTTTGGGTGAGGTAGGGCGAATGATTTGTGAGTTGGCAGGTCTCGATTAGCCTGTCAAGGTTGATGCGGCAGGCCTTCTCGATTGGCTTGCCGCACACCGCATAGATAGTTTTGCGTTAGAATAAGGCAACCATCAATATTCGTTTATCTCGATGATCCCTCAAAAATGGCGTCGCCCTGAAGTGCTGCTGATGTTATTGGCTGCGGCAATGCCATTAAGTTTTGCCGTGTGGCAAACCTTACTAAACAATTTTGCTATCGAGCGTGCTGCCTTCACTGGCAAGGAAATGGGAATGTTGCAAAGCCTGCGCGAGGTGCCGGGCTTTTTGGCCTTTGCAGTGGTGTTCTTGTTGTATTTTATCCGCGAGCAGCGTTTGGCGTATGTATCTTTAATATTGCTGGGTGTGTGTACAGCTATTACCGCGTGGTTTCCGAGCGCGATGGGCTTATACGTTACTACTGTTTTGATGTCACTTGGTTTCCATTATTACGAAGCCTTGCAAACGTCTTTGTCTTTGCAATGGATAGATAAGCAACGCGCACCACAGGTGTTAGGGCAAATCATGGCAGTGGGTTCGTTCGTCGCTATTGTGATTTTTGGCATGATTGCGCTGCTTTCTAAAGTGTTGCAGTGGGATTACAACGCGATTTACATGCTTGGGGGCGGCTTAACGGTGCTGATTGCGGTTTTTTGCTGGTGGCAATTCCCACATTACCCCGACAAGGTGGTGCAAAATAAAAACGTGGTGTTGCGTAAGCGCTACTGGTTGTACTATGCGTTGATTTTTATGGGCGGCGCGCGGCGACAAATCTTTGTAGTATTTGCCGGTTTCTTGATGGTCGAAAAATTTGGTTACAGCGTTGCTGCTATCTCCAGCTTGTTTTTGGTCAACGCCGCCATCAATATGTTTTTAGCACCGCAAATTGGCAAATTGATTGCGGCCTTTGGCGAACGCAAGGCGTTGATATATGAATACATCGGTTTGATTATTATTTTTATCGCCTACGCATTGGTTGAAGATCATCGTGTTGCGGCGGGTTTATATATATTAGATCACATGTTCTTTGCGTTGGCGATTGCGCAGAAAACCTATTTTCAGAAAATTGCCGACCCTAAAGACATCAGCTCGACGGCTGCAGTAGGCTTCACCATTAACCACATTGCCGCGGTGGTGTTGCCAGCGGCGCTGGGCTTGATTTGGATTCAGTCGCCTTCTAATGTATTTGTGATTGGTTCAGCAATGGCATTGGTGTCGCTTATTTTAGCTTTGTTAGTGCCGCGTCGACCTGAGCCCGGGCATGAAACACGACCAATGTTCAATACTGCCCGCCATCGTCGTGCAGCACCTTAGTGAAGAAGGGACAAAATAAGTTATAACTCTGAGAGTCGTCCTTTGGGATGGATATGCTACGGTTAGCCGATGGCTTCTTCTAATGCTTTAATCGAGGCGGAGTAGCCTAAATAGCGCGGTAACAAATGTTGCAAATAAAAGTGGGCAGTTTGCTCTTTTTGCGCTAAATATTCAGTGTTAGTACCGTCTGCTTGGCGCTCTTGCTCGCAAGCCACCCAACTGTTAAGCATTTGCCAGCCGCCACATACGTAGCCGGTGACTTGCAATAAAGAGTGAGCCATATCGCCCATTAGGCGAGGGTGGTCGGCGGTGTTCTTCAGCAAGAAGTCGATCGCATCTTCCAGCTTGTCTGTCGCGGTAAGCAGCTTACTGATAATAGCTTCTGCAGCAGGTAAGGTGTCATGCGCTTTTTTGCAGTCTTCGCGAATATCGTGCAGTAAGAATGCAAAGGCGGCACCTTTATCATGCAGTGTTTTGCGACCCACTAAATCCATTGCCTGAATGCCAGTGGTGCCTTCATAAATCGGCAAGATACGTGCATCGCGTAAATGCTGCGCTGCGCCCGTTTCTTCAATAAAACCCATGCCGCCGTGTACTTGCACGCCAAGCGAAGTGACTTCTTGGGCAATTTCGGTGTTCCAGCCTTTGACGATGGGAGTTAGTAAAGACACGCGCGACGCGCATGCAGCGATGGCCTCGTCGCCTTCAGCGGTTTGCTCGTAATCTAAACCGCCGCAGGCCACAAAGCCAATAGCGCGTGCCGCCTCAGTGAGGCTGCGCATTGTAAGCAGCATGCGTTCCACATCGGGGTGCTCGCTAATCGCACTGGTTGTTTTGGCGCCCGGTGCTATACCCTGTTTACGCTCCTCAGCAAAGGCAAGGGCGTCTTGCAAAGCGCGCTCGGCGATTGCTGTGCCTTGCACCCCAACCATTAAGCGGGCGTTGTTCATCATCGTGAACATGCACGCCAACCCACGGTTTTCTTCGCCGACTAAAAAGCCGATCGCACCGTTATTTTCACCAAAGCTCATTACACAGGTTGGGCTGCCATGAATGCCGAGTTTATGTTCTAGCGACAGCGCTTTACAGTCGTTGCGCTCACCCAAGCTTCCGTCGTTGTTGGGTAGAAACTTGGGCACGATAAATAAGGAGATGCCTTTCACGCCTTCGGGTGCACCAGGCAATCTCGCTAGTACCAAATGAATAATGTTCTCAGCCACATCGTGCTCACCCCAGGTGATGAATATTTTCTGTCCCTTGATGCGGTACTGATCACCGTCACGGCTGGCGGTAGTTTTAATTAAGGCCAAATCAGAGCCTGCTTGTGGCTCGGTTAAGTTCATTGTGCCAGTCCATTGGCCGCTGATCATATTAGGCAAGTATTGCTGTTTTAGCGCATCGCTGGCATTGGCATGAATGGCCTCAATTGCACCTTGGGTTAACAAAGGGCAGAGGCTCCATGCTAAATTGGCCGATTGCACCATTTCATTGACGGCCACGGATAAAGACAACGGTAGACCTTGGCCGCCATAGTTGGGGTCAAATTGCAGCGAACCCCAGCCGCCTTCGCTGAAGGCTTGGTAGGCTTCTTTAAAGCCTTCAGGGGTGGTCACAGCATGTTGTTCGTCAAGCGTGGCCCCTGCTTGGTCGCCGTTCCAGTTGGTAGGGGCGACTTCGCGTTCGGCTACTTTAGCTGCTTCACTCAAGATGGCATCGACCATCTCTGTAGATGCTTCGCTAAAGGTGTCGTGCTGAGCCAGTTTGTCTATCTTGACTAAGTGTTTTAAGGTAAAAGCAAAGTCGTCAATAGGGGCTTTGTATTCAGCCATAATTCAAAATTTTATCAATTAATAATAAATGATGCTTGGTTCGCCTTAAGCGCAGATGCCAACATCTGGGGTGTGCTCAGATTATACTATTTTGGCCTCTTGACGGCTAGCGTATTGGCCGTGTGTTTAGCCTTAGAGGCTGTGACCTCGATGCTGTAGTGTTTTGTGGCTTCCTTGGGCAATGCCCTCTAAAGTCCACGGGCCGACCTGATAGCGGATCAAACGCAGCACGGGAAAGCCAACTGCCGCACACATGCGCCGGACTTGGCGGTTACGCCCTTCAAAAAGAGTAACTTCACACCAAGAGTCAGGGATGTGCTTGCGTACCCGAATCGGTGGGTCGCGTGGCTCAAGTTGGGGTGGTTCATCAATCGGGCGACAACTTGCTGGCAGGGTTAAGCCATCCTTTAGCTTTACGCCGTAGGCAATTTGCTCGCAGGCAGCAGCGGTGATTTGCCCTTCGACTTGTGCCCAATAAGTTTTGCCTACCGCGCCATTTTTGCTCTTGGGGTTGGCGATGGCATGTTGCAATTGCCCATCGTCGGTTAGTACCAGCAAGCCTTCACTGTCTTTGTCGAGTCGCCCAGCAGGATAAACATCAGCAATGGGTACCAAGTCTTTTAGGGTGGCATGGCCTGCTTCAGCGGTAAATTGGCTGAGTACGCCATAAGGTTTGTGCAGCAGCACTACGGTAGCCATTAGGCAGGTTTGCTCACAGCAGTATGAATAGTTTTGGCGATGCTAGAAAATTCGGATTGCCGCGAGCTGCCTTCGCGCCATGCTAAGGAGATAGTGCGTGAAAAGTCCGATTGCAATTTGCAGGTTTTCACGTCGGTTTGGTTGAGGCCTAAGTATTGCAGTGCCATTTCTGGCAGCAAAGTTACCCCCAAATCGCTGTTTACCATTTGCACTAGGGTGTACAAGCTGTTGGCGCTAAATTGGCTGATCTGCACCTGATCTTTTAAGCTGCAGGCAGCCAAAGCATGTTCGCGTAGGCAGTGACCGTCTTCTAGTAAAAGTAGGCTGTCGCTGTCCAACGTATCGAAGTCTACTTTGCTTTTTTTCGGCTGCTTGTCACTGAGTTCGCTATAAGCAAAATGAAAGCGGTCTTTAAACAAAGGATAAATATAGGTGTGTGGCACATCGTATGGCTCGGCAAATAAGATCAAGTCCAGCTCGCCTGAAATCAACTGTTGATAAATTCGCTGACTCTGGCCTTCTTTAAGGTACAACTTTAAATTGGGGTAGCTAGCCTTTAAGGCAGGCAGTAAAGCAGGCAATAAATATGGAGCGATGGTTGGAATGAGCCCTAATCGTAAAGCACCTGAAAACGGTTCGCCCGCGGATTTTCCCAGCGCTGACAGTTCTTCAATGTTGGTTAAGCAGCGCCGTGCTTGGCTTTCAATGTTAATGCCTGCTAAGGTGAACACTACGCTACGATTGGTGCGGTCTACTAAGGAGGCTTCTAAGGTGGTTTCTAGCTCTTTAATTGCGGTACTAAAGGCTGATTGCGACACGAAGCAGCTTTCAGCAGCGCGGCCAAAATGGTTGTGCTTGCGCAATGCTACTAGGTATTGCAATTGGCGAACGGTGGGCAGTTTCTTCATTCGATTAGCTGCTGTCTTTTGTAAAGTTATTGTCCATGATTAGTGTGCTTCTTTCCAGTTAGGGCCAATGCCGGTGTCTACCATCAAGGGCACTTTGAGTTCGGCCACACCTGTCATTAGTGGACTAATCATCGCTTGCATTTCCTCAAGGTCTTTGTCGGGCACTTCCAGGACCAATTCATCGTGTACCTGCAGAATAATACGCGTGTCGGGTTGCTGCTCAAGTATCCACTTATCAACGGCAATCATCGCGAGCTTAATTAAATCGGCAGCCGAACCTTGCATTGGCGCGTTAATCGCGGTGCGTTCAGCATATTGGCGGCGATTAAAATTACTGGAGTTGATTTCAGGCAAATACAAACGTCGCCCCAGCAGGGTTTCCACATAGCCTTGCTCGGCCGCCACTTGACGCATTTCGTTCATATAGCGTTTTACCCCAGGGTAACGCTCAAAATATAAGTCGATATAGTCTTGCGCCTCTTTACGTTCAATCTGTAGTTGCTTGGCGAGCCCAAAGGCGGACATGCCGTAAATGAGACCAAAGTTGATCGCTTTGGCACGGCGGCGTTGCTCACGGTCTACATCTTTTGCATTTACACCAAACACTTCTGCGGCAGTGGCGCTATGCACGTCTTGGTCATTTTGAAAAGCGGACACCAAACGTTCGTCTTGCGACAGATGAGCCATCAAACGCAGCTCGATTTGCGAGTAATCTGCTGCCAGCAGGGTGTGGCCGTCATCAGCGACAAAAGCCTCACGGATTTTGCGACCTTCTTCTGTACGTACGGGAATGTTCTGCAAGTTTGGGTCGCTGGACGACAAACGCCCTGTGGCGGCCACCGCTTGGTGGTAAGAAGTGTGCACACGGCCAGTGCGTGGATTAATTAGTTTGGGTAGTTTGTCGATATACGTAGACTTAAGCTTGGCTAAGGAACGATGCGCCAATATCAGGCTGGGCAGCAAATGGCCGCCATCGGCCATGTCTTGCAGCACTGATTCGGCGGTAGAGGGCTGGCCTTTTGGGGTCTTTTTCAGCACAGGTAAGCCCAGCTTTTCATACAAAATAACTTGAATTTGCATGGGTGAGGCGATGTTGAATTCTTCGCCTGCTGCTTCGTGACATTTTTGCTCTAGCTCTTCAAGAGTTTGGGTGATGCCTATGCTTTGTTTAGCCAGCATCGCTGCATCCAATCGTACGCCATGGGTCTCGGTGCGGGCTAGTACTGGCAGTAGCGGCATTTCAATGTCGCGAAACAAGGTTTCTAGCTTCTCGGATTCAGCAACTTTTGGCCATAAAATTTGGTGTAAGCGTAAAGTGATGTCAGCGTCTTCTGCGGCGTACTTTGCCGCAGTTTCAAGGTCAATTTGGTCGAATGTAAGCTGTTTCTTG
>CALIFM010000295.1 GCA_938021685.1 uncultured Gammaproteobacteria bacterium
GAAATTACTTTCGCTTTGCATTTGATAACATGTCGCCAATCAAATAGGCGCTTCTTTTAGAGCATATTCAATGCCCTAATATAGCGGGAGCATTGGGCATTAACCGAAATTTGAATCTACAAAAACAATAAAGGAAACAAACCAATCAAGCAACCAATGATTATACCGAAGGCCTCAGCAAAAATAATTTGATTCTTACTTAAGTGACCATCCTCGACTGGCGGCAACTTAGCATGCACTAATTTTTCCACCCAGCGGCCAGACAGAATACCGATGGCATCCGAAAAAGTATTGCCCAAGCCAGCAGCCAGCAAAGTATTGCTAATGCCGATGCTCAGCAAGATGCCGTCAATTTGATCGCCAAACATCACCATCAAAAAATTGTCAATAAAGCCAAACACCACAAAGGCGACGGCAATCGAGCACATGCGTTTAAACGTAGTGGCAAGCATAATTATTAGCTATTCTGTAAAAAGTAGAAATATTTAAGCGCAGGTGCGCTTAAGCTAGTTCTACATAAAAGGGATTAGATTCATACCAGAGCCAGGGCATAATATTGATCAGCTCTTGGTATTTTCTAGGGTTTTCTTTGTCAATTACAATGGAGTCTAACCAGCCATTTTCAATGGCCATTAAGCGCCCAAAAATCGAACAAAGATTCTTGAAAAAGAATACCGACGCCAAATTAGCCACTTTAAATCTCAGCCGGCAATGGGC
Source organism: uncultured Gammaproteobacteria bacterium (assembly GCA_938021685.1). Taxonomy (GTDB): domain Bacteria; phylum Pseudomonadota; class Gammaproteobacteria; order Arenicellales; family Poriferihabitantaceae; genus JAAELZ01. The sequence goes on from CALIFM010000295.1 coordinate 718, forward strand.
TATCCAATACCCACATATAACCATCGTCATCCATAATATATAGCTCACGCAGGCCATGTGCTTGATCACGTGGGCCATCAAACACATTGAAGCCATGCGTTTCAGCAGCAACTATCGCCTGGTCTAAGTCCTTTCGGTGCAAATGTAGCTCGATGCCCGCACCGCGCGGCACCTGTTGTTCAGTGGCTTGCTTTGCTACAGCTAAGAATTGATGTTTGGCGTAAGTACGGTCACTGTGTAACAGCCATTGCAAGTCACCATGTTTAACAATGGCAAATTCGTCGTCTTTATAACGAAAACTGGCGCCTAACACTTGAGTAGTAAACAATTGCGCACGCGCCATATCGCTTACTAACAAATTGACCGTCATACCAGTAAGCGCACGGCCAAATGCCGCCGCATCATCTTTTAAGTGCTGCCCAGATTTGCTGGGTTTCTTATCTGGCATCACAGATCACCGCATATAATTTGCCTTTATCAGATCATAGTGCAAAGCGCTATACTTAACAACCAAGAGAAACAAGCATTGGCGTCAAAAGAGCTTGTACCTTGGCTAATAAAAAAGCACCCAATGATTGGGTGCTTGATAGAGCAATCTGCCGCTCTGGTCCCTGCATAAGGGCGCCTCATAACAACTTGGCCCTGCTTAATGCACAGCAGCAGGCGTGGCATGCTTAAGGTTAAAGCAACCTGCCGCAGCACTGAGCAAAATGTTTAGAAACATACTGCGCTAAGCTTGAGGCCAATCATAGCCGCTCACTTGGTCATAAACCTAGTCTGCTTGTTGCTGACGCAAAAAAGGTGGAATCTCAAGCTCATCAAAGTCTGGTGCTGCACTGCCGCCTACAGCACGGGCGCCACCTTCAAAGTTATTACGCGATGGCGGCACAAACTCAGGCTGCGAACGCCGCGCGGTATCACCAATTTGTGACGCTGCTTGCACTGGTGCAGCTGTATTACGCACCGCCGATGCTTGCGCCTCGGCAGAGGCTTCAGCTTGTACTGCACTGCCTTCCTCGCCTAGCCCTGTTGCAACCATGGTCACACGCAGCTCGCCTTGTGCAGTAGGATCAACCGCAGAACCGATTACAACCACAGCATCCTCACCTGCAAACTCTTGCATCATGTCGCCAATCTTCGAGAACTCGCCAATGGTCAAGTCTGGACCAGCGGTGATATTCACCAACAAGCCGCCTGCACCATTCAGATCGGTGTCTTCCAAGAGTGGGCTGGAAATTGCCTTACGCGCGGCCTCTTCAGCACGATTAGCACCGGTTGCAGTAGCTGACCCCATCATCGCCATGCCCATTTGTGACATTACGGTGCGTACGTCAGCGAAATCGACATTGATCATACCTGGTCGCGTGATGAGTTCTGAAATACCTTGCACAGCGTTCATCAACACCTGATTAGCTTCGGCAAAAGCATCAATCATCGAGGCATCACTGCCCATGTGCTCAAGTACCTTTTGATTAGGGATGGTAATCAGCGAATCAACGTGATCTTTAAGCTCGGCTAAACCTTCTTCTGCCAAGCGCATACGCTTATTACCTTCAAACTTAAAGGGCTTGGTGACAACCGCCACCGTTAAAATACCTTTCTCACGTGCAAGCTCCGCCACAACTGGTGCAGCTCCCGTACCGGTACCACCGCCCATGCCCGCCGTAATGAATAGCATATCAGCCCCATCAATGGCCTCTGCAATGCGGTCACGATCTTCCATCGCCGCTTGCTTACCCACCGTTGGGTTTGCGCCGGCACCTAAGCCTTTGGTCAGGGTTTCACCCAACTGCAAAGTGGTGTCTGCGCTTGAGCGCTCCAACACTTGTGCGTCGGTATTGGCATTAATGAAATCGACCCCTTCGATATTAACTTTCATCATGTGCTCAACAGCATTACCGCCGCCGCCGCCTACACCGATCACTTTTATTACGGCTTGTAAGCCGCCAGTATCTACTAATTCAAACATAATTAACCTCTTGGTTTGCCACTAAAAAAATTAAATTGAAAATTAAAAACTGCCTTTAAACCAACTCTTCATACGGCTTAAGACATCGGAAAATTTACTGGTTTTAAGCTGCTTGCTTTTCTCTGTGCGCTGCCCCTTATGGCCGAACTTCACCAGACCAGTGCCAGTTGCAAACACTGGGCTAAGCACCACTTCGCTTAAGCTGCCTTCGTACTTAGGCAAGCCCAAGCGCACCGGCATATGAAACACTTCTTCGGCCAAATCTACAGCGTGCTCCAGCTTAGCGCTGCCACCAGTGATCACCACCGAATTAACAATTTCTTCAAAGCCGCTACGCCGTAATTCGGCTTGTGCCAATACAAAAATTTCTTCCATACGCGGCTCAATCACCTCAGCCAAATTATGTCGTGACAATTTACGCGCTGGCTTACCGCCGATGCTGGGCGCTTCTATCCTCTCGTTTACGCCCACTTGACTCACTAGCGCACAGCCATATTGTTTTTTTAGTTCTTCGGCCGCCTGCGTCGGTGTTTGCAGTACGATGGCAATGTCATTAGTTACTTGGTCGCCTGCAATTGGAATCACCGCTGTATGCTTAATCGTGCCAGCATGAAAGATAGCAATATCAGTGGTACCGCCGCCGATATCGATCATGCAGACACCAAGCTCACGCTCATCGTCACTTAACACCGACTCACTGGATGCTAGCTGCTCTAAAATAATGTCGTCCACTTGCAAGCCGCAACGTTTAATGCATTTAACGATATTCTGCGCAGAGCTCACTGCACCGGTAATGATATGCACTTTAGCTTCTAGACGAACACCACTCATAGCCAGAGGTTCTTTTACTTCGTCTTGACCATCGATGATGTATTCCTGCGGTAACACATGCAAAATCTGCTGGTCATTCGGAATTGCCATTGCTTGAGCCGCTTCAATCACACGGTCAAGATCATCTTGGCCTACTTCTGAGTCGCGAATCGCCACAACACCATGCGAGTTAAAACTATTGATGTGTGCCCCTGCGATGCCAGCGTATACCGAAAAAATTTGACAGCCCGCCATCAACTCAGCTTCTTCAATCGCCCGCTGAATGGACGACACGGTAGACTCGATGTCTGCTACCACACCACGGCGTAAGCCTTTTGATGGGTGATGCCCTACCCCGATGATTTCGTGCGTGCCATCATCATTAATCTCAGCCACAATCGCCAGCACCTTGGAGGTACCGATATCCAACCCAACGATTAAATTGCCTTCCGTTTTCTTAGCCATATTGTTGATTAATCACTATTGCTTGCATGCGCATTTTGACTTCTCCATTTAATCGAAAAGCCGCTTGAATAACGTAGATCAACCCGTTCAATCAAACCGGGGTGGTCAATTAAGTTTTGCCTAACAATCGTTAAAAACTGCTTTAGCTGTGCAGAAGAATTACGCTCTAACAACACCATCTCAAATGCATCGCTGGACTGTTGTCCTTGCCCAATGACGTCCACATTCAACGTCCACAAATGTTGTTGGCTTAGGTCAACACTGGTTAAGCGCAGACCCTGTTGAGCAAAGGCTGGTGCCCATGCTTTATATTGCCCATAAATTAAATCTAATTGCTCTTTTGAGCCTGACAAGTTAGGCAACAGCTTGGCTTTTTTGATAGGTAACTCCACCAACTCACCTTTAGTCGTTAGCCACAGATTTTGCCCCCACCGTGCCATGGGTTTGTGCTCAGTAACATGCAGCATCAACGTGTCAGGCCACTGGCGGCGCACACTAACTTCATCCACCCATGGAAATTGCTGCATTACTTCCACAATCGCCTCAACATCCGCCGAAAAATAGTTGCCGCCTAAATTGCTTACAATCGCTTCACGAATTTGTGCATGCTTGACGTGCAATTTGTCACCGGTTAATGCCAGTCTTTTAATTTGAAAATCACTTGGCTGATACAGTTTATCGATCAACAAGCTAGCAGATAGAAATAGAATGATCGCAGCCGTTAGCCAGGTCAGGCCTTTATAGGAAATGCTTAAGCGCGGCGATGACTTCTCCATCACCGATGCTTCTTCTGCTTTTATGATCGCGGAGCTCATTAGCGCTGTCCCACAAAAGTAAGCTGTGAATGTAAATCAATACCCAATTTTTGATGCACTGTTTCACGGCCGTAATCTACTAGTTGCTCTACATCAGCCACTCGGCAAGTCCGCCCAACATTCAGTTCATTAGGGTTTTCGTTATCAAAACCTGCAGCCCCAATTCGATGACCGGCTAAACCTGCTTCCCGTAATAGATTTGTGGGGTCAATTTCGACTGATTGTTTATATAAGCCTGTATGCGTAACGGGCACACTTGCAAATTGACTGCGTACCTTGCGGATTAAGCCATCAATCACCGCACTACCACGATCTGGAATCGTCTGCGCTGATGCCCGTTTATCATCACCACGTTTACTCATACGAAATTCAATACCCACAATCCATGCTTGCTGAGTATTTTCTTGGCTTGCAACTGCATCTAAGTGCAATACGTCTTTGAGCTGATTTAAGCCACACCAAATCAAATCTCCATCACGGTTTACGCACTCCAGGCGCTTGATGTTTTTCCATTTTTTCACCTGCAAATGACTCATTGCAATGGCTGCGCCTATGCTGCCCGGCGTTGCCTTTAAGAACTCCAAGCCTGCTAATTCTTGCTGCCGACAGTACTGTGCCAAGCTGGCACTGGCTACCCCCGACTGCACATATAAATTATGCTTACTCAAACGCTTAATACGATCCAACCCGCCTTGCGTACTGACCGCCACACCTCGCAAACCGCCGTCGCGCACCATGACACTGCGCCCCGCGCCCAACCAAAACACGGGCACATTTGAGGGCAGTTGACACATCAGCTGCACCACTTCAGTTTTATTGTTTGGCGGAAAATAATACTGTGCCTTACCACCAAGGTTCCAACGGGTATGCTTACCCATCGGTTCATTCGGCGATAGTTCACCATCCATGCCCTGCAAGAAACTGCTTATACTTTTTTCTGTCGTACTAAACATAAGCCCTCTTCACTGTTTGCCACTAACCAAATTTTGCGCATAGCGTCCGATATCGCCTGCTCCTAAACACAACAACACATCCCCATCTTTAGCTTGATGCGCTAGCACTGTGGTTGCCTCTTCAAAGTCTTCCACAAACACTACTTGGCCGCCGCGTGCGCGAATTGCGCCCGCTAATGAGCGGCTATCCGCTCTAGATATTGGTTTTTCACCAGCTGCATAAACCTCTAGCAACAGCAAGTTCGCTTGCTCACTAAGCACTTTCGCAAAGTCATCGAACAACTCTTGTGTGCGCGAATAGCGGTGTGGCTGAAACAGAGTAATGATGTTCTTGTCAGGCCAGCAGCCTTTTACTGCGGCAAAAGTGGCCGCTAACTCGCTTGGGTGATGCGCATAATCATCGACTACCAAGGCTTTTTTACCTTTGGCTAATTGCGCATTACCCAACAAACCAAAACGTCGGCCAATACCTTTAAAATCAGCCAATGCTTCTTTTACCGAATCCATATCTACCTTCAATTTACTCGCCACTGCGATGGCCACCAAAGCATTTGATACATTGTGCTTGCCAGGCAAAGGCAACGAAAATTCACCCAGATTATTGCCAGCGACTACCACCTCAAAGTGGCTAATAGGGCCTTCTTGGCGAAAATGAGTTGCTTGCACATCCACATCATCACTAAAGCCATACGACACGATGCGGCGATTCACATCGGCCGCCAATTTACGTGTGATTGGGTCATCAAAGCACAGCACTGCTAAACCATAAAACGGCAATTTGTGCAAAAACTGCACGAATGTCCGCTTAAGCTTTTCAAAGCTGTTGCCATAGGTTTGCATGTGATCACTGTCAATGTTTGTGACCACAGAAATCGTTGGAGTTAGCTGCAAGAAAGAAGCATCACTTTCATCCGCCTCAGCTACCAATATCTCACCTTGACCTAAGCGGGCATTAGAGCCCACGCTGTTAACGATACCGCCAATTACAAAAGTCGGATCTAGACCTGCTTTGACCAACACGCTGGACACTAAACTGGTCGTCGTCGTTTTGCCGTGTGTGCCAGCAATGGCGATGCCTTGACGAAAGCGCATCAACTCCGCCAACATTTGTGCGCGCGGCACAACCGGAATCTTATTTTCTCGGGCTGCTGCTACTTCAGGGTTTTCAGGGTCAACAGCACTAGACGTGACCACCACATCAGCATTTTCGCTATGTTTCGCATCATGGCCAATCATGGTTTGCGCTCCCAAGCGTTGCAATCGTGTCAACACCGGGCCATCACGCAAATCCGAACCGGTTATTTTATAACCCTGTTCCAGTAGCACTTCAGCAATGCCGCTCATACCGATGCCGCCCATGCCAACAAAATGAATATGATTGACAAATTTACGCATCTAGAACCTCCGCACAAATGGCCGCCACTTCTTGGCTAGCATTGGGCAAGGCTTGCTCTCGTGCAGCTTCTGACATTTGCAGCAAACGCTTTCGATCGTTTGCTATTGCTTGTAAATCTGCAATCCAATCACCTTTCTCAAACTGTTCTTGGCGATAACACAACGCAGCACCGTTTTGCACCAATGCTTGAGCATTGTGCCATTGGTGATCATCAATCGCATGTGGGTACGGCACAAACACTGCTGCAACACCCGCCGCTGCAACTTCGCTCACCGTCATCGCACCACTACGGCATATCACAATGTCGCACCATACATAGGCAGCACTCATATCATCGATAAATTCTGACACCTGTGCATCCAAGCGAGCCACCTTATAGGCTGTTTGTGTTGCTTCCTCGGCACCCTGGCCACATTGATGATGAATACGTATTAGCCCACCAGTTGTAAGATCAGATAGAAGCTTTGGTAACCTTTCATTAAACACCTGCGCGCCAGAACTACCCCCTACTACTAAAATATTTAATCCGTTGCTTCGCTTCGCTAGGCGTTTTTCTGGTGCTTTGATGGCAGCAATTGCCTCTTTAACCGGGTTGCCAGTGTGCTGATTGCCATTGATGCCTCTTACTTGGGCAAAACCGCTTAGGCGCCTATTAGTTAGTTTTGCAAGCAAACGATTAGTTGTACCCGCGATCGCATTTTGCTCGTGAATAACCAAGGGTTGACGCATCAACCAAGCCATTAATCCACCCGGGCCAGACGCAAAGCCGCCCATGCCAAGCACCGCCTGTGCACCGCTTTTTTTAATTACTTGCCTTGATTGCCAAGCCGCTTTGATAAGCACAAGCGGTGCTTTTAGCTTGCGTACGATACCTGTGCCACGCAAACCCTGCACACCAATGGTGTGTAATTTAAATCCTGCTTTTGGCACTAAATTAAACTCAATACCCGCTTCTGTACCCAACCACTCAATGTGCACGTTCTGTTGCTGTAATTGATGCGCCACCGCTAAAGCAGGCATCACATGCCCCCCTGTGCCTCCGGCCATAATCAATAAAGTCTTCATCGCACCACCTTCACCTTGGTGCCATGATTGGCGCTTGCCCCACTAGCCCTTCGTTTTTCAGTATTGCGAGTAGTACGATTTGCTTTATCCACCAAAAACAGCAAGCCCACCGCCATCAAACTGATCATCATGCTGCTACCGCCCGCACTCATCAGTGGCAAGTTAAGCCCTTTGGTAGGCAACAAACCAGTATTAACACCAATATGAATACCAGCATTGAAGACCAGCATAAGCCCAACACCATAAGCAACGTATGCGTTGAAATGCTGCGCGCGGCGCATCGCTGCTGACCCAATTGCAAAGGCTCGCCACAACAGCAAAGCAAACAGAGCAATAACAACTAAAATACCCACTGCCCCTAATTCCTCACCAATAATAGCCGCTAGGAAGTCATTATCTGCATGAGGCAAGTAGTTAAGTTTTTGTAGACTATTACCCAATCCGACACCTAGCCAGCCACCACGACCAATTGCCATTAGCGATTGCGTCAGCTGAAAGCCTTTATCAAAAGGGTCAGCCCAGGGGTCCTGAAACACCAACAAACGATTAACACGATATGGCTCTAAATAGGCAATCAATGCCATCAGCACCGCCACAGTCAGAAAGGCTAGAACAAAGTAGCTAAAGCGCACGCCAGCTAAATACATCAAACCAGCTGTGGTAGCTAAGATGACCACTGCGCTACCAAAATCGGGTTGCCCAAGCAACAGAGCGCAAGCAATCACAATAGGCAAACCCACATTCAGTACGCCCACACTAAACAAGTGTACAAGGTGCTGTTTGCGCGCATAATAATCAGCTATATATAATAAACAAAGCAACTTTACTAACTCAGCAGGCTGCAAGCGAATGCCCGCAACTTGAACCCAGCGCACGCTGCCGTTTACCTCATGCCCAATACCTGGGATAAACAAAGCCGCCAATACAATTAGCCCTAGCACCAAAAGGATGCGACTCATCGCTTGCAGCCACGATAATTTAACGAAGCGCAGCACTAGAAACATCAGCAAAAGACCTGCGCCTATATGCACGCCGTGCTTAATAATATGCGCACTATGCATCCGAAACTCACCAGCGCCTTTGGCAATGCCAGCTGAAAACACCATGACCGTACCCAACAATAATAGGCTAGTCACCACCAAAGCCAGCACAGCATCAAAGCCAAGAGACTGATGCTTATCTTGGGGTAAACGCACACTTTGCAATGCCGCTGTCATTAGCTTACTCCCCCTTGCAATACTCGCACTTGGGCTTTAAATGCATCACCACGCTCAGCAAAATTAGCGAACATATCAAAGCTGGCACAAGCCGGCGAAAACAACACCGTATCACCTTTTTTTGCAAGCTTGTTGGCCGCTTCAACAGCTTGTTCTAAGCTTTCAACTTGCAGGCAATTCACTTGCTGCCCGATCACAGCTTCAATTAATACAGCATCTTGCCCTAATAGCATCACAGCGCGCACACTGTCATTCATCGCGCTTTTTAATAAACTAAAATCTGCACCTTTGCCTTGACCGCCCATGATCAGCACTTTGGGTTCCGTTATGCCTGTGATTGCTGCCATGCTAGCGGCCACATTGGTACCTTTAGAATCATTGACCCATCTTACGCCATCGATAACGGCAACTTCTTCACAACGATGCGCCAAGCCAGTAAAGGCTTGCGCTGCTTTAATTACAGCAGGGCTAATACTCACGCCTGCTTGATCAAGCATCGCCAGTGCAGCCATTACATTGCTCCAGTTTTGACGCCCTTGCAACCCTAGGCTTGCAACTTCTAAAACTTTATTCTTGCCTTTAACAATCCAAGTACCTTTACTGGTTTCCAATAAACCATAGTCTTGTTCATTATCAGGCAGGCTGAAACCAAAGCTGATAGTGGATGAGCGATTAATGGCTGGTGCAGTGGGTTCATCACGATTCACTACTTCGCGCTTAACACCACGGTAAATGCTCGCTTTACTACGAATGTATGCATCGAAATCAGCATAACGATCAAGATGGTCTTCGCTGATATTCAATACTACCGCTACTTCAGCATTTAATTCATCCACGCTATCTAACTGAAAACTAGATAGTTCTAACACGTAAAAATCTGGATCGCCTTCTGCAAACAAATCTAGAGCCGGAATTCCAATGTTCCCACCCAACAATGAGTTCATACCTGCTGCATTGATCATCAAATCCACCAAAGTAGCCACGGTACTTTTGCCGTTCGATCCTGTAATCGCCAAAATAGGTGCAGTAGCTTGCTGTTTAAATAGCTGAATATCACCCATGATCTGAGTATTCTTGCCCACTCGGTTGACCAAATCTAATTCCCTAGCATCCACACCCGGGCTTAGCACCACAACATCAGCCGTTTCCAATGTGTGTTGATCTAAGCCACCTGTAACCAAGCGGGCATTAGGAAAGCGCAATTGCAAGTCTTGCTTATCGGGGGCAAAGGCCCGTGTGTCCATAGCAATAATTTCAGTCGTTGAGTCTTCAAAAAATCGCATCACTGACTGCCCCGTCAAACCAAAACCAATGACAGCGATCTTCTTAAAACTAAGCGGTGCACTAGGTTTAGCCGTCTTCACCATGCTTATCGCACCTTTAATGTGGCTAGACCGATGATCACCAAAATAAAAGTGATGATCCAAAATCGCACAATCACCCGTGGCTCAGGCCAGCCTTTTAGCTCAAAGTGGTGATGAATAGGCGCCATTTTAAAAACGCGCCGCCCTAACATTTTGAAAGATGCTACCTGCACAATGACGGACAAAGTTTCAACAACAAACAAGCCGCCCATAATAACCAGCACCAACTCTTGGCGCACAATCACCGCTACAATTCCGATAGCTGCGCCTAGCGATAGCGCCCCAATGTCCCCCATAAACACCTGAGCGGGGTAAGTGTTAAACCATAAGAAGCCTAAGCCGGCACCCACTAGAGCCGTGCAAAAAACTAGCATTTCACCCGTGCCTGCAATGTAAGGCACATTGAGATAATCTGAATAGATAGTATTGCCAGAGACGTAGCTAAACACGCCCAAACCAGCGGCGACCATGACAACAGGTAAGATAGCTAATCCGTCCAACCCATCAGTCAAATTAACCGCGTTACTAGTACCAACCACTACAAACCATGCAAGAGGGACAAAAAGCATTCCTAACGGGATGGCAATATCCTTAAATAGCGGTACGATAAACTCAAGCTCCGCAGGTGTTTGTGCTGTTTTATACAAAAAATACGCCGCTGCTAACGCACCTAAAGCCTGCGAAATAAATTTAGCTTTAGCTCCCATGCCGCGCGGGTTTTTATCGATCAACTTGCGGTAGTCATCAAACCAGCCGATCAACCCAAATACCACGGTCACAAACAGCGTCACCCAAATAAAACGATTGCTTAAATCAGCCCACAGCAGGGTGGCCATCACCACCGAAAACAATATTAACAAGCCGCCCATGGTAGGCGTGCCAACTTTAGAAAAATGACTGCTTGGACCATCATCGCGTACAGTTTGGCCAATTTGATAATGCGCAAGCTTACGAATCATATAAGGACCAAATACTAAAGATAGCACTAAGGCTGTCAGCACGCTCATTATGGCGCGAAAAGTGATCGACTCGAAAACAGTAAATAGGCTAAATTGCGCTGAAAACTGCTCAAATATCCAAGTTAACATGCTTGACCCTCTGTCAATAATGCAGCAATCACTCGCTCCATTTCTGCTGATCGCGAGCCTTTTACTAATAGCGCTATTTTCTGATTTGCTGCCTGCTTGAAGATGCTTCGTAAGCAATCCATGAGTGAACCCAGCTCATCAAACAACTGGGCGCCTTTCCCAAAACCTGCGATATATTGTTCGGCTAAAGCAAGGTCTTGTGATTGATCACAAAACACAAACAATTGGCCGATACCGTACTTAGCCGCCGCTTCACCAACAGCCTTATGCTCTGTAGCTCCCTCTTTGCCTAGCTCTGCCATTGGGCCAAGCACCGCAATCTTAGGCTTACCAAAGCCTGCCAACACAGCCAATGCTGCCCGCATCGAGGCAGGGTTGGCATTGTAGCTATCATCAATTACGGTACAGTTCTGATTGTTTTCAACCAACGCTAGACGTCCTGGTACAGCCTTAGCTTGCTCGATTCCTTTTACACAATGCGCCAAGCTAACGTCGCAAGCCAATGCCGCAGCCATTGCTGCCGCACTGTTTAAATGGTTATGCTGACCAAGTAGTGAACACTTTATCGTTATCTCTTGCTCATCTGCCTGCAAACAAAACTGCTCTCCTTTGCTCCAAAGCAGACGCACATCAGCACGCTCACTGAAGCCGAATAGCCTGATAGTTCGACCCGCTGCGCGCTGCATCCAGTCATCGCAAAAATCATCATCTGCATTTAACACGGCACAACCATCGAGAGAAATATGGTCAAGCAATTCGCCTTTTGCTTGCGCTACCCCTGCCACGTTTTTAAGTCCTTGCAAGTGCGCTGCAGCGGCATTGGTAATCACGCCTACATCTGGCTGTACAATTTTGCCCAAGTAATCCAGCTCTCCCGGATGATTCATGCCCATTTCAATTACTGCGCTTTGATGCTGCTGCCGCAACTTAAGCAATGTCAGCGGCACCCCCCAATGGTTATTAAAGCTGCCTTCTGGTGCGATACCTGGTTTAGCAATAGCAAAAATGCTGTGTA
>CALIFM010000296.1 GCA_938021685.1 uncultured Gammaproteobacteria bacterium
GCCGATGCAAGCCTTTGTACTGAATGAACTGCCGGAGCCGAAACCAGAGCCAGAACCAGAACCCAAGCCTGAGCCTGAGCCTGAGCCAAAACCAAAGGCCAAGGTGAAATATACTTGCGCGGGTGAAACTCAGTTGGCAGATGACGAAGATGAAGCACTGCGACTGGCTAAAGAATGCGAAGATCGGCTTAAAAAGGAAAAAGAATTGCAATTGGCTGAAAAGAAGCGCCAACAAGAAGAGCGCAAAAAATTAGCTGAGATTGAGAAAGCTAAGAAGGAAAAAGAATTAGCCAAGAAAAAAGAAGAAGAGCAAAAGGCTTTAGCGGAGAAAAAGCGTCAAGAAGAAGAACGTAAAAAACAAGAGCTGGCCGAGAAAAAGCGCCAAGAAGAAGAGAAACGTAAGGTAGAATTAGCTAAGCAAAAGGCAGCTGCAGATCGTGCACGCGTCGCGCAAGAACAAGCCTTGGCCAGCCAGTTGACTGCTAAACGAATTGAAGGGGAAGCAGGAACAGCAATGGGCTTGGCGCAAGCTAGAATCATTGCTGCGATTGAAAGTAACTGGCGCGAGACAGGCCAGTTTGGTCAGCAAGTGTTGCTGTTAATTAGGGTAAGCCCGAGCGGAGAAGTATTGGCCGCCCAGGTGGTGAATAGTTCGGGCGATGCGTTTTTCGATCGAGAAGCAGAGATTGCGGTTAAAAAAGCCAGTCCACTGCCGATTCCGACTGATCCGCGTTATTACCCTTATATTAAAGAATTTCAAATAAGGTTTGCTCCAAATGGTTAAGAAAATATTTTTAAAGCTAAGTGTTGTTTTTATCATATCGCTGGCATATATCGCGCCGGCTAATGCAATTTTGACAATTGATGTAACTAAAGGCGTTAAGGCCGCAATTCCGGTTGCCATTGTGCCGTTTGCCAATCAGCAAGGTTTGCCACAAGCATTGTCGGATATTATCTCGTCCAACCTGCGGCGTAGTGGACGCTTTGAGCCGATGTCGCCGGGCGATTTTTTGAGCGTGCCAACCTCGATTGAGCAGGTGCAGTATAAAGATTGGCGCTTGTTAAAGATGAATGCCATTGCGATTGGTGATGTTAAGCAGGTCGGGACCGATTCGTATGACATTACCTTTCGCTTGCTGGATGTGTTTAATGAAAGTCAGCTTGATGCGTTTTCATACACCGCAGTCAAGAGCTCGTTGCTGCGCAAAGTGGCTCACCGCATTAGTGATCGTATTTATGAAAAGATGACGGGCATCCCTGGTGCATTTGACACTAAGATTGCATATGTTAAAGCGGCAGGTAGTATTGGAAATAAGCTGTATTACTTACAGATTGCTGATGCCGATGGTTTTAACGAGGTTAATATTTTAGAGTCTAGAATGCCGATTATGTCTCCTGCTTGGGGACCGCGCGGTGAAAAGCTGGCCTATGTGTCTTTTGAAAAACGCCGTTCAGTGATTTATCAGCAAGATTTGCGCACTGGTCAGCGTTCAGTGCTGTCAGAGTACCCGCGTATCAATGCCGCGCCATCTTGGTCGCCTGATGGAACCAAATTGGCGATGAGCTTGTCCAAAGATGGCAATTCAGAAATTTATGTGAAAAATATTCAATCTGGCCAGTTGACGCGTATTACTAATGACCGCGCGCCTGATACTTCACCCGCTTGGTCGCCAGATGGCCGCAGCTTGGTGTTCACATCGGGACGATCAGGTAAGCCGCAAGTGTATAAGGTCAATGCTAGCGGTGGTCAACCACAGCGTATTACCTTTAAAGGTACCTCTAATCAGCGACCTTCATTTTCGCCGGATGGCCAGAGCTTGGTGCTGATTACGGATGCAGGTGGCGGCTTCAAAGTGGCGATTTACTCCATGCAGACGCAATCAATGAAGACCTTGACTAATTCTAGTTTGGACGAGTCGCCCACCTTTGCGCCCAATGGTGAGATGATCTTGTACTCCACGGTAAAAGGTGGGCGTAATGTGCTTTCAGCAGTTTCTGCTGATGCCAGCGTGCAACAAGTGCTAAGATTCGGTAACGAATCAGTGAAATCACCGGCATGGTCACCTAAGCTATAAATTTAACGGTAATTACTTTACTATTCGTGTTCTAAACACAATTAAAATCTCCGAGGGGAAAAAAATGCAAAAGCAATCTATATATAAATTAGGCACTGTTTTGGTGCTGAGCGTCTTTATGGCAGCCTGTGCGGGTAAAAAATCTCGCGAAAGCGTACAGGTGGGCGATGTGGGTAATTATTCAACTACTACGGAGGACTCAAGCCAGTCAGGTTCGTCAATGAATGAGACCATTGTTGGTGGTGTAACGGATGGTAGTTTGATGGGCACGGCTGTTGATGGCGGTCCAGCCGGTATTGATGGTAGCGACCCATTAGGTAAGCGCACCATCTTTTTTGATTACAATTCAGCAACGTTAACGTCTGAAGGCAACCAGATTGCACAGGCGCATGGTCAATATTTGGCCAGCAATCCGCAATACTCCATCATGTTAGAAGGTCATGCTGATGAGCGCGGCACAGCTGAGTACAATTTAGCTTTGGCCGAAGAGCGCGCTAAAATCGTAGAGCAGATTTTTGCAACCTATGGTGTAAACAGTAGCCGTATACAGATCGTATCTTATGGTGAAGAGCGCCCTGTAGCGATTGGTCATGATGAAGCTGCTTATGGCTTGAATCGTCGTGTAGAAATGATTTATCAATAAATACGGCAGAATTAAAGATAGTTGATGCTTATGTTGAGATTTAAAATGCACGCTGCGCGCAGTGTGTTGCTAGGTGTGGCTGGGCTTGGGCTGGTAGGCTGTGGTGGCTATTCAACTCGCGGTCCCGCCCCCGTTGAAGTAGCAGCGCCGGTGGTGGTGACCCCGGCTAAGCCTGAGCCTGTAGTGCAAGCGCCGAAGGTGCAAGTGGGGCCTGACCCTAATATCGTCTTGTTAATGGATGAGATGAAGGCGCTACGTAATGAAAATTTGAAACTGCGTAATACGCTTGAAGAGCAGCAGAATGAATTGCAAAAGCTACAGCAACGTCAACAAAGCTTATTGAGTGAGCGTTCACAGGCGGTAGAAAGTGTGCCTTCAGGTTCTGTTTATGATAATGAGGTGCCTTCAGACTCTATTTACAGTGATCAAGAGATTCCTTCAGAGCCAATAATGGAAAGCACGATTATAGACCCGCAGCCTGTTGAAGCGCCGTTGGACACTCAATCACAAGTGACGGTAAGTGATAATCAAGTGTTTGCCGCGCCAGCGACAGAGGTGGCCGTAGCTACCCCAGGCGCTAGCGAACAAGAGCTTTATGATCAGGGCTATCAATACTTAACCAAGCTGGAAACAAATAATGCGGTAGCTGTGTTTGAGCAGCAGCTTGCGCAGTACCCTAGCGGCGGCTTGGCAGACGATGCGAGCTATTGGGTCGGTGAGTCACACTATTCGAACCGGCAGTATGCAGAGGCTTTGCAATCATTTAATCGTGTCGTGTCGCAATACCCTAGTAGTGATCGGGTGCCAGAAGCTTTGCTTAAAGTGGGGTATGTGCAGCATGAGATCGGTGACTATGACGCTGCGCGCTCTACGTTTCAGGATGTGATGGTGCGCTATCCTGATCACCCGGTCGCACAATCAGCAAAGTCGAGAATCGATCGCATTAATCTGGGGCTTCCGAACTGACATAATTATATAAGGTAACAAGTATGGCATTATTAGATACAATTTTAGCCGAAGGCGGCGGTGCATTAATTGGGCAGCTAGCGAAGAAGCTGAACATTGATGAAAAATCCGCTGAGTCAGCGCTCAAAGGCTTAACGCCTGCTTTGACACGAGGCTTGCAACGTAACACTAGCAATGAGAAGGGCTTAGGTTCTTTGTTGAATGCGATTGAAAAGGATACGCATGCAGGGACTTTGCGTGACTTTGATAAGTTGGGTCTAGATGACATGACCAAAGAAGGTAATGATGTGCTGGGCCATATATTAGGTAGCAAGGACGTGAGCCGTAATGTGGCTGGCCATGTGGCTAAACAGTCAGGCTTGGGAGCGGGTTTGCTCAAAAAGGCCTTGCCGATTGTGGCGATGGTGGTGATGGGTATGCTTAAAAGTAAAGGCGGCGGTTCATTGCGCAAGAGCCGCAGCAGTGGCGGTGGTTTGATTCGCAGCATGTTGGATTCAGATAACGACGGCTCTATTATTGATGATGTGCTGAGCTTGGCGGTGAAGCTCTTCTAGTATTTGTTTATTGTGCTGTAGACTAAAACCAGCTCTAAAGAGCTGGTTTTTTATTGCGTTTTGCTGCGGGCGATTAAAGTCTGGAATCTTCACTTGTGCTAAGCTGGTTTTTGAAGCTTTAGGGATAAGTTTTGGCATGCTCAAAAATGGCTAAAAAAGCAGCACTAAAAGCACTGTGAAAAAAGTTTAAATTAAGGCTTGCTATCTGTTTGAATCTACCTATAATGCGCGCTCTCTTAGTGACTTGGCCAGCACGGCAAAACACTTTAGAAAATAGTTTGAAAAAAGGTGTTGACTATAACGCTAAAGGGCGTAGAATACGCGCTCCGGATTGAGCCAAGCAGCTTGCTGTAATGCAAAAATCCACGGTTCTTTTACAATTAAATCCAAGCAAATTTTGCGAGCGCTCCGATCAGTAATATAGGAGTCAAATTCCAGTTAGTCAGTTAGGCTAATTGCTTTTTAAGTGATTATTTTAACTGCAAAAATCGTTTTTTTCGAAAAACAAAACTTTCAACTGGAGAGTTTGATCCTG
>CALIFM010000297.1 GCA_938021685.1 uncultured Gammaproteobacteria bacterium
GGAGGCTTCATTGCCAAAGCGCGTGAAATTTATGGTTACCCGCACTTTGTGAATGACACGGGCGGTAGTGTGTGCGAGCTGACCGATGATGAAGCGTGGACTAGGTTGGCGCAACAATCGGTTATCATTTACCTCCGGGCAGATGCCAAGATGGAGCAAGCAATGATTGAGCGTGCTAAAGCGCAGCCAAAACCACTTTATTACGATGAGCAGTTTCTAGATGAGCATGTTGCGCAATTTTTGGAGGAGAGTAAGTTACATAGTGTTGAACAAATAGTGCCGGATGAATACGTGCAGTGGGTATTCCCAAAGCTAATGGCTTATCGCAAACCATTGTATGAGCTTATTGCGCAAAAACATGGTTATACGGTAGATGCTAGTGAGGTGCTGAAGCTAAAAACAGCAGATGATGTGCTGAGTTTAATCGGCCAGGCTTTAGACTGATGTCGTTAATCGCGGATAGTGCTTTACCTAGTTTCGAGCGTTTGCGAGGCGAGGGTATCGAGGTTATTGAGCCTGACCGTGCGCAGCAGCAGGACATCCGCGAACTGCATGTGGGCATATTGAATTTGATGCCTGATGCAGCCTTGCAAGCGACTGAGCGTCAATTTATGCGTATGGTGGGTAGCTGTAATCGTATTGCGCAATTTAAAATTCATTTGCTTAGTGCGCCTGCTATTCCGCGTAGTGCAGTTGCAAAGCAGCATCTCGAAACCTATTATGAAACCTTTGCTAGCGTTAAAGAGCGGGGTTTAGATGCCTTGATTATTACAGGTGCTAATCCAGCCGCTGATGATTTGACACAAGAGCCATTTTGGGAAACCATGCTAGAGATAGCTGAGTGGGCAAAAGATAATGTCAGTTCAGTGTTGTGCTCATGCTTGGCGAGCCATGCTTTGGTTAAGCATTATTACGGTATTGAGCGCTACAGGTTGCCGCAAAAGCGTTGGGGTGTGTACTCGCACCGAGTCACGCGTGAACAACACCCTCTGACGGTAAATATTAATACTCGCTTTGATACTCCGCACTCGCATGTGTATGAAGTGAATGCTAAGCAGCTTAAGGATAAAGGTTTAAAAGTATTGGCGATTAGCGAGGAAGCGGATTTTCATATTGCTACTAGCCCGGACGGTTTTCGGTTTGTATACCTGCAGGGGCATCCTGAGTACGATGCCATCAGTTTGTTTAAAGAATATAAACGCGAGGTGGGGCGCTACATTGATGGTACGCATTCGGTTTATCCAGCTTTTCCTGAGCATAGTTTCTCGCGCCAAGCTGCTCAGACATTAAATGCGTTTCGTGATGAAGTATTGGCGGCAGAAGTAGGTAAGGTTACTTTAGAGGCTTTTCCTGAAGAACAAGTAGTTCCACTGCTGGATAATACTTGGAGCGATACTGGCAAAGCACTGGTCAATAATTGGCTTGGTTTAGTATACCAAGTGACGGATAAAGACCGCAAAGCACCGTTCATGCGCGGAATTGACGCGAATAACCCATTAGGGCTGAACCTTTGAGCATTTTGCGCTATGCTACGCTTGGATAAGTTGATAATACTTGGTTTTTTAAAATGAAATGTTTAATTGTAGATGATGAAGCGTTAGCCCGCTCGAGACTGAAAAGCATACTGGGAGAGGTGGATAGCTCCATCAATGTTATCGAATCGAGTAATGGCGAAGATGCGCTGGCTAAATGCAAAGACTATGAACCGGAGTTAGTGTTTTTAGATATCCGGATGCCCGGTGTGTCGGGCATGGAAGTGGCAGAACAGTTGGCGGAGTTTAATAAGCCGCCCTCAGTTATTTTTACAACGGCATATAATGAATTTGCATTGGATGCGTTTGATGCTAATGCGACGGACTACTTACTTAAGCCAGTGCGCCGTGAACGGCTAAGCCAAGCACTGAGCAAATTAAACCCTGCTTCAGCAGGTGACGGGGGCAAAGCATCGAATGACGAAGCACGTCAACACATTGCATTAACCGAACGCGGCAAAATCAAGTTAGTGCCAATTGACAAGATTGTCTATTTTCGTGCTGACAATAAGTACGTTAAGTTGCGTACTACTAAGCGGGAATATGTGATTAGTGAAGTGTTGAACAGTCTAGAAGAGGAACTGTCGGATCAGTTTATTCGGGTACACCGCAATTCTCTCGTAGCTAAATCACACATCAATCGCCTTGAAAAGGATGATGCACAAGGTAAGTGGTATGTGTTCTTCAAAACAATCGAAGACTCCATTGAAGTTAGCCGCAGGCAAACCACTAGTGTGCGCAAGTGGTTGCGTAACGAAAGCTAAAGGTTTAAGCGTAGCGCTTGTCGCTTAGGCAAGCGCAGCTTAGGCTGTTTGTAATAGTTTGGCTGCTTTAGCTAAATTTTGCTCGAAATAGTATCGATAATAGTCTAGCGTCAACACCCCGACTAAAGGGTCGCTGATCTGCTTGCCGTTAGGACCAACAAATAATACGGTCGGTGAGAAATTCACTTGATATCGCTTAGCGAGCTCGGCGTGCGAGCTGTTTTCTCCATTAAACCCTTGGAGTGCGCTACGGCTGTCCATCACTAGTTCACGTAAAATAAACCGTGGGTCGGTAGGTAAAAATTGAAACAAATTTTCACGTAGTAATTCGCAGTAATGGCAATCACTTGCTGTTACAAATAACACGATAGGCGTTTTGTTGCGTGCAGCTTGCTGGCCAGTTTCATTGAGTTTAGAGGCAATCTTAATAACTGACGATGGCAGGGCTGCGACGTTTCGGCCAATAGTGAAGTAAGGCGCCACGATGGCTGCTTGCAGTAGCCTGCGTCGTGCCGCGCGACTTTCATTGTGCGAAAAGTTAAACAATTGCATTTTCATCAATAAATTATAAGTTAAAGTATGATGGAGTAATAAGCTTTTCTGGCAGAGCCCTATTTCAGTGATATGATAACAAAATCATTTCTTATGGTTATTAGTGGTATTTATTGATGCGGCGTAAGCTAAGGCAAACACTTGTCCATTCGACTAGGGATTTACGCGAATCTAAGCAATTTGGCTTTATCAAAGGATTCATGCAGGGAGGCGATATTTGGCATGTCACGCAGCATTCGGTTGCCAGGGCAGCTGCAATCGGTATATTTGTGGCGTATCTGCCCATGCCGTTTCAAATGGGGGTGGCTGCTTTGTTGGCATTAGTTTTGCGGGCTAATTTGCCGATTGCTGTCTTATTGATATGGATATCTAACCCGTTGACTTGGCTAGTGCTATATGCGCCGCCGTATATGTTGGGCGCGGCTTTATTGGGGCAACCAGAAGTGTCGATGCAAAGCCTCACCGTCTCGTGGATTATGCAAAACCTTTCGGCGTTATGGTTGGGGTGCTTAATAGTAGGTGCCGCTATGGCGGCTGGGGCCTTTTTAACGGTGCATGTGTTGTGGCGTATGGAGGTGGTGGGCGAGTGGGAGCAGCGTCGAGACAAGCGTCGTGCAAAGCGTCAACGTCGCGCTAAGCAACAATCAGAATTGTTTATTGATGAAGATGAGGCAAGTTAAAACTAGATAAGCGCACTTAACGTCACAATTTTGTAACCGCTAAGTACGCTTAGTCATAGGTTTGGTTATTACTTTATTTCTTCAGTAAATCACGAATTTCCGTTAGCAGTACTTCTTGCGCTTCTGGCGCCGCTTCTTCCTCCTCGGCCGCTTTTTGCATTTTATTGACCGCTTTGATGATCATGAAAATAGCAAATGCGATGATCAAAAAGCTGATCAAGGTGTTCAAGAACAAGCCCCAATTCATAGTTACGGCGCCGGCTTCTTTAGCGGCTTCAAGTGTGGCATAAGGTGCTGGCGATGAGCCTTCCTTGAGAACAGTGAAGATATTAGAAAAATCAACACCGCCCATTAATAAACCAATAGGGGGCATCACTAAATCAGCAACCAGCGAAGTGATAATGGTGCCAAATGCGGCGCCAATAACGATGCCGACAGCCATGTCCATTACGTTGCCGCGCAGGATAAACTTTTTAAATTCTTCGATCATGATAAGTATGTAAGAGTTAGTTAAATATAGGGGCTGGTATTATAGCGAAACTTGGTTAATATAATCTGCATTTGTAACC
>CALIFM010000298.1 GCA_938021685.1 uncultured Gammaproteobacteria bacterium
AGCACGCTAGCAATACTCCAACTAGTCAGTAAGGTGTGTGGCAATGGCTGATATCAAAGAGGAAACCCAACACCGCTGGGCAGACATACACCAGCACTTTGGTATCCCGTTGTCTGCTTTATCTGGCCGGCATATGCCATGCCCTTTGTGTGCCCAAGGTAAAGACTGTTTCAGATATACCGATCACCAGGGCAATGGTGGTTATTACTGCAACAAGTGCGGCCATGGTGATGGTGTTGATTTATTGATTGCATTTACAGGCAATGATTTTAAAACGATGGTATCGGAAATCCGCGCAATGTTGGGCGTTACCTTGGCAACACCAAAACAAAATGCGGATGTTGGAAAGATTCGGCAGCGACTTTGGGAGCTTTGGGGCGCTGCTGTTCCAATCGAAAAAAATTGCCCAGTACACAAGTACCTTTATGGCCGAGGTATTCGGTGTGAGTTTGGAGCATTAACTGATATTAGATATCACCAGGCTGTGCAGTATTGGGGAAAGGATAACGATGGAAAGCCAAAATTAGAGGGTAATTTTCCTGCCATGATTTGCATGGTTCGCGATGATAAGGGCGATCCGGCCAGTGTGCACGTAACTTACTTGGCCGATGTTCCTATCAGGAAAAAGATCATGCCGCCATCTAAGCCGTGGAAAGGCGGGGCCATCCGTTTAACCGATCATATCGATGGCGGGCCAATGCTGCTTGCTGAGGGCGTTGAAACTGCACTTAGTGCGCTGAGCCATTACCCTGATTTTGCGGCCTGGGCTTGTGTATCAGCGAACAATATGGAGGTGTTTAAACCTCCTGGCAATTGCAACATGGTGCAAATCATTGCTGATAATGATGAGAGCTTTACTGGGCTTGCTAGTGCCTTTGAACTAGCGCGATTATTATCTGTAAAAAAAAAGCTAAACGTTAGCGTTGTGGTTCCCGCTGTTGTGGGTACGGATTTTAATGACTTAATCAATAGTCAGTCAAAAGACTATTACCAATTCAAAACTGTGGAGTTTAAAAGTAAATGAGTGATGCGATAATTGAGGAATCAAGCCCTATCTATTCGTCCAAACATGATAAGAGTAAAAAGTTTACCGACAAAGCCGAGGCCGAGGATTACCACACGCTTAAATGCATTGAGCTTGCTTTGTACGGGCTTTTCATGGCGCAAGGCAACTACCGCAAAAACAGGGAAAAAGGCGCTGAGGGCGATGCTGCGAAATATGCGCCTATGTTCTTTGAGGCTGATAGGGTTGGCTTGTTTTCATTCTGTCAAGAGAGTGATATGGCTGATGCTATATCGAGGCTTGACAGCGATCAGGGAAAGCTTGACGTTGATAGTGGTGCTGATGATGATAGCCAATAGCAACAGCTAGAAAAAGAAAAAGCCGGCGATTAAGCCGGCTTTTTTTCTACCCAATCCAAACAAATGCACCTTTACTGTATAGCACCAATCCAGTTAAACCAAAAGCAAAAGTGTATGCTAGCCATGTTGGCGTTGTCTTATTCATTTGCTAACCCTCTTGTTGTTGTTGAGTAATACCTGTTTCCGCGCTTCACTAAGTGACCTGATTTTCTTAGTTGATGCTGAGCCCATCGAATATCTAGGTTTGTAGTCAACCCGTAAGTGCGGGCTATCGCAAAAGTTACGCGATTGATTCGCCCATGCTCTAAGTCTTTTTGCATGAGCTTTACAGCTTCTATTCGGTATGAAAAGTCTGTTAGATTGCATGCGCCGCCTCCTGATTTGTCCTCACTGATTTCAGGTTTGGGCGTTGCGACTTTTTTACAGGTAGCACCTCCTCATCATTGCGCCGTGAGGATGAGAGAGCGCCCATAACGAGGTTTGGAGTCATGGCGCAAATAGTCATGAGTATCCCAAAAATAAGCCCTATGTTGCTTTGTGATATGCCTGTTGTTTGTTCAAGTGATTTAAATGTTGAGTCAATAACCGAAACATTTACAGCATTCATATCATCAATTTTTTGTATCCGCTCCTCTCTAAGTTGCTTTATCTTGTAATCAAGCCGGCTAATGTCTTTTGTGATATCGGCTCTATTGGATGTGTGGCTTGCTGATGCATTGTTTTTAGTTGCTCTGAGCTTTTCAATTTGGGCCTTTGTACTTGCAATATCGGCGGTCAACTCATCAACCTGCATTTGTATTTGAGCACGTTCCGGTGAGTTTAAATTCTCTTTTCTAGAGGCACTTACCAGTCCGCCATCAAAGGTTACCGATGATGATGATATTGAGAATGTTTCAACTACTGCAATGGTTGCCAGGCTTGCAGCGATAGCCACAGCCCACAAGAAACCCTTTTGTGAGCGTACCAATGGGATCAGTGCCCTTACCAGCCATTGGGAAGTCATAAGCGCACAACCAACGCCAAGCACTATAAGCAACTTCATTCGTTGATCAGAAATATTATCAATGACCAATAGCGTTGCCTGGAACATTGATACCGTTAGACAGCCAGCGCCTATGATTATTGCGCCAGTGGCTAGCCCTTTGTATTGTGTTATGTGTCTCATTTTTCGTTACTCCAATTTGTTTATTGAGTTATTAGCAATGCAAGGCGCATGCCCTACCCTGCTTTTAACGGTCAATTAATCGGTTTCTTTAAACGTGGCAAATAGATTTAATGAAATCAGTGAGTTAATAAAATTCTAATGTGTTGACAAATGGAATTTTAGGGTTTAAACTCTTTGTCATAGTCAAAAATCAATAATTCATGAAAAAGAAAAAACATGGCATGGTTGGCAAAACCAATGCGCTAAAGGGAAAAGCAAAAGCT
>CALIFM010000299.1 GCA_938021685.1 uncultured Gammaproteobacteria bacterium
TTTCACCAAGTACCCTAAGAAATATCTACGTTATTTTATCGCGGCCGCGATAGCACTTGTTTTTGTGCTGGGCATGTTTGGCTTCTTGGATGGGTTGCGAGAAATACTGAGCTCCACCGCCCTAACTTTCAATTTTGGGGAAACTAGTTTATCGGTATATAAGATACTTAAAAGCCTGCTTGTGTTGGTGCTGCTTTTATTGGGCGCAGGTGCACTTGCCAAGTTCAGTTTTCGTTTTGTGAATCGATTGAAATGGATTAACACCAGCAATCGCTCATTGATTGAAAAAGCAGTTCAAGTTGGCATTTACCTGACAGCTTTTTTAATAGCGTTCAAGCTGTTTGGTTTTGACCTAACTGCACTGGCAGTGTTTAGCGGAGCCGTGGGCGTAGGTATTGGTTTTGGCTTGCAAAAAATCACCTCGAACTTCATTAGTGGCATTATTTTATTATTTGAAAAGTCCGTAGAAGAAGATGACTTGATTGAGCTTAAGGACGGCACCACCGGTTTTATACGCCATATCGGTGCTAGGTATACCTTGGTGGAAACCCACGATGGCAGGGAAATCATGATCCCAAACGAAGATTTTATTACCCAACGCGTTATAAATTGGACTTTTAGCAGCTCTATGGCGCGGGTAGATATTGCAGTGGGCGTTTCTTATGAATGTGATATTGAGCTTGTTCGAAGCTTGATTCTAGAAGCAGCAACAGAGCACCCGGCCTGTTTAAGTACCAACGAGCCACAGTGTTATTTAGTAGATTTTGGTGATAGCGCAGTCAACTTTAGGCTTAATTTTTGGGTCGGCAATGTCATGGATGGGCGAGCCGAGCCCGCTAGTGATGTACGCCGTGCTATTTGGAAAAAATTTAAAGCAAATAACATTACGATTCCTTACCCTCAGCGTGAACTACATATAAGCAACAAATATAGGCTTTCTTGATTGAATGCGAAGCATGACTTCAAATAATTTAATCTTAAAAGGTAAACGCATCGCCATCACTGGTGCAGGACGAGGTTTGGGTAGAGCGCTGGCAATTGTATTGGCAGATGCAGGTGCTAATGTTGTCCTGTTGGGACGTGATCTTGTGGTGCTGCAAGCGGTGGCTGAAGCAATCCAAGGTCGCACAAATACGTTACCATTAGCAGTGTCTTGTGATTTGGCTCAGGCGCAAAGTGTTGCGGATGCTTGCAAGACGGTACTCAACGAGAATGAGCTGCTTGACGGATTGATTAATAATGGTGCACCTTGGTTGACGGGCAATCTAAGCGACCTTAGTGATCAAGCTATTTTGGGGGCCATTAATGCTGCTGTGTCTGGCACGTTACTGATTACAAAAGGGCTACTTGCAGGGCTGCAGCGCTCTGAGGCGGCTGATGTAGTTACTATAGTCTCTAGTTGCGGTGTATTAGGTTGGGATTCGCAGCAGGGCATTAACGAAGGTATGCAGGACAGCGCATCAACGGCGTTTTATGCTGCCAAGCATGGTCAGTCGGGGTTGAGTGATCGCTTGCACCATGAGTTAAAGCCACAAGGTATTCGGGTGTCGGCAGTTTATCCGCCCGATTTTGATGATGCTGACCCACTGGATTCTAGTTGGGGTGCGCCTTCAAGTCGGCAGGCGGATGTAGACAATATGAGTAGCTATGCAGTAGTTTCCACTATTGTGCACATTTTAACTGCGCCGCGTAGTTGTAGCTTTCCGATGGTAGTGTTGGACAACGCTTAGTTTCTTTTACTAACCGTTTCTTAGCTTTGCTAACGGCTTTATAATTTCAGCTTATCTAATTCGTTGCCGCGTTGTGTGGCAGCCTTTACCACTTGACTGTTGGCTCCAAAAGCCCAATACGCATTGGCGATGGCTAAAGGCAAAGTAATGATAAACAGTGGGAAATTGATAAGGCCGCGTAGCAAAGCAGGCAGGTGGTCTGACCAAAGTAGTTGACTGGCAAAGAAGATCGTTATTGCATTGATTAAATATATCATTCTAAACAAGCGTTCATCACTCATGTGCGTTTTATAGGGTTTAGCTTGCGCCTTGATATGTTTATTATGTTTGCGTCGATTTCCCCTGAAGGCTCCCCATATCGACCATTTAGGTTTGGTAGCAGGCCCTTGCAAAAGTGTTTGCTTGCAGGCGCGAACGCGTCGCCATGCTAACAGTGCTATTAATAGATTAGCACTCACTAGTAGTAATTTAGAATAGATGTTTGGTATAAAGCCTAGCAACGATATGGATGCCAGATTGACCAGCAAAAGCTGAACCAACGCATTTGCTAAAAAAGCCGTGCGATGGCTGGCGTAACGGTTCACTTCATCCACTTTTTGGGTAATGAAGTTGCTGCCTTTTTTCTTTTTTTTAAGAGTGCTAAGTTTCTTGCGCTCGTTGTTACTTAGGTCAAAATAAGCCCGCAATGATTTCAACAAATCACTATCAGTTTTTCCGCGAATGGGCTGCGTTTTAGCTTTCCAATGGCCATTAACTAGATGCAGAAAACTCCAAATTTTTTGCAAAAAACTGGTCAAAGAGGTAACGAATCAACTTGAATTACTTAGTCACATTATAGTCGATACTTTACTTTGAGATAGGTTTTAAGATGCGGCTCCTTGGAGCCTCATTAACTTCAGTATAGCTTAGAACTATATAGGGGCAGCATTTCCAGAAGTCAATAAAGCAACATTCAAAGACTCACCCTTCGAGAAAATTTGGCACAGCCATCTTCCATACTTTTCCCTTTTGCCAACGAAAATCTCAACCTCTACCCACTGGTGATCGGGTAAGAAATCTTCAACGAATGCCTTTGCGGCAGTGCCTCGCTTGAATTCTGATGAAGTTTTCTTTACTCCATGTATCTCGGGCGCGTTTAAACCAATTAGTCGAAACCGCTCTGAAATTGTTAAATTGAATCCAACCGACACTTCCAAGTCTAGTGTGTCCGCATCCACCACTTGCTTTACATTCGCCCAGTATTGATAAATGCTGATGTTTTCTGGGGAGAAGGTGTTTTGATAGTGCTCTTTTGCCGATAAAATATGAGCTTCAGACTCCTTGATGCCTAACATCAAGAGCTGGTGGTGTAATAACTACGAAAGATATTTTCTTCAGTTTTGGCTTCTTTTGTTACCGTAACAGATTCACCATTTTCGTCAGTAAACCGGTAAGTTCTTTTCCAGGTGGTAACCACCTTTTCATATTCAAACCA
>CALIFM010000300.1 GCA_938021685.1 uncultured Gammaproteobacteria bacterium
TGCCGCGATGCCAATCACCAACAAGCTCAATACTTGTATTTTGTATAAAAGGCAAACCTGCACGCGATGTTCTAAATTTTCCGTCTTTCATTAATAGCGGTGATGTGCGCCTTAATGGGTAAACGCCCTCACCATCATCAAAGCCATTGTATCGGTTTACTTTACCATCATCCGAATCATCAGAATCCCAACACTGATGCGCCTGGAACTGAAACCATAAAGGATTGAAAAGCGATTGCTCACCGCGCTCATCATCGATCTTATAGCGGGCTTTGATTTCCTCACACTCAACATCAGCAAGTGGCGTATCGTTAATATCAAATGCGCGGCTTAATAATTTCATTTATCTTCTATACCTAATTTGCCAGCAATTTTTGCTAACACTATTGAGTTGTTTGTACTTGTCTTTTCGATTTTCTCAAGGCGTTTAAGCTCAGCTTTCATGGTCAATTGTTCATCCTCTGTATCCCTTATGCGCTTGCCGTAATCGGCTTGTATTTGCTGAATTTTTTCAACGTCCATTTTAATAGATTCAATATCAGAAAACTTGCCTTTTATGAAAAGATAACAGCCAATCATAGTTGAGACAATCCCACCGACAATCCCATAGACAAGCTCTATATGTTTGTTTATCCAATCGATCATTACTCAAAGCTTTCATTTTATACAGCGTTTAAGGTATGTACAAACTTGGAGAGCCGCCATTGCCAGCCGGAATAGGCACGCCACCGGTAATGATTACACTTTGCGTGGCTGAGCCTGATGGCCCCAAATCTGATGTGCCTGTAAAACAATGAATAAATGTGCCATCAGGGTTATCTATTCTGTTGTAGTCGTATGGCCCTGTGCTTAAATTTGGTATCTGATCAAACGGCACCGATGGCGTGCAAGCTTGCCACGGTGTGTTGGCATTGGTTGCATTTCTAACCTGTAGCTCAAAAGGTATGTTGTTATTCCCATCAGCATAGAAATCATTAACCAGTGTTCGGCCCGCTGGCTCACCAACCTCAAAATCACCAGACTGATTATCGGTGCCGCCGCCACCGCCTGGGCAAACGCTGCAAGTTAGCTCAATTGGCTTAAACGACTCATTATCCTCTAACTGATAAGGAGTGCCGCAAAGCAGTTGCTCTATCTCGCGACATGAAACAGATGGCTTTTCCTGGTATGAAACAAAGTCAACCGGATCCTCCGATCCTGCATAGTTTGCTATTGGTCTAAAGCCAGAAAAATCAGGGCCAGGATCATGTATTAAAACAGTCATTATCCTAATTTCACCCGCTGGAATAATACTTACCGGCTGGCCATCCGAGGTATAAGGCTGGCCTTGAGCCTGGTAACGCTCATAAGTCAAATCTGAGTGGCATTCACAACCCGTATACACTCGCAATGATTCCGCTCGCGTATCGGTATCGACAATAACAAGGTCAAGCTCCGAATTGCGGTTATCAATGCAATAGGTTAAGCGGTGATCATCATTGCCACGCTCAGCCTGGGCAAAACGTGTATCAGTCTCAAAGCCTTGGGTTGTTGGTGGCAACCCGCTTGAGTGTGATGGGATGCCATTAACCAGCGGCCCGCCCCATTGACGCTCAAAGCCCTCTATAGCCTGGCCATCGCCGGCATTTTGGTTGCCCTGCCTTGGCCCCCAAGTTTCGTACATGTAGCCAACAACAGCGTTATCAAGCGACCAAACAAGGCGGTGCTCTTTTAAGCCATTCATTTTGGAAACCAAGTTTTCGCACTTAGTCTCAAGCGCCTCTATCTTTTTTTCCATCTGGCAAATTCTAGACATTAGATTTTACCTTTGGTTTCTGCCGGCTTCCTTCCTGCCATAAACCAAAACAGACTCTCTTTTGATTTTTCGGCAACTTGGTTAACCATGGTTTGAAATTCTTTATCAGTAAATTCCTTATCACCGCTTATTGCCAGCAAGTCTTTTACTTTAACATCCATCACAAATCTCCGATAAGCCATCACAAATCATTATTGATCGTGAATGGATAGTTTCAGTTGCGCCACCAACACCACCAAACCCAAGCGCTGATAACGATATACCGGCTAACCATTCTGAGGCTGTGGCTGTTATCTTCACTGTTCTTATGTTGCGTTGATTGCCTGGCTCACCAGCATTGTATCCAATGAATATTGAATTACTGCCAATACCAGCGGTGCCACTTTGGGGCTGTGTGTTGCTTGCACTCATTGCTGTAAATGTGCCGGCACTTGTTGTTAATATATAAGCTCTGTGGCTATCAAAAGGGCCAGCCTCATGATCAACCAAATACTCAACGCTAATTGGCGCATCAGGGTTAGCGGCTAAGCAACCCGTTTTATCATCAATCGTTAAAGGCGTTGTATGGTTTATAAACCCACCGGATATAGATACAGGCTGTGAAAAATCAACAACAGAATCATCAGCGGTGTTAGTGGTAACGCCCTCAACAAGCTCAGGACAATCGGTGCAAGAGAGTAAATTTTTAACCTCCTCTAAACACGCAACTGCTTTAGGGTCACCAACCGGAACAGCGCAACAAGCACTAGCCGGTGCTGGAATATCATTGCCTTTTAAATCTTTCCAAAAAACACCTTCACAGGTAACAGCTCTAAAATACTGCTCCTCAACACCTTTGTAATTGATTATGTCTTTAAAAGCACCAATGTAATCAGGGTTTGATGAGCCACTTATTTCAGCTCTTACTATAGGTGATGCACAGCCGCCACAATCAATCAACCAACCCGAAGCCCAAAGCTCTGATTGGTCAGGGTTACTCAAGTTGTTCTGTACATCGGCTGGATAGCTTGGAGCATCATAAGCAGGATATGCAGCAAGGTTTGCAACATGAGCCGCATTACAACCGCGAGGCGATGTGTGATTGGCGCAAACATAAACAACTTGGCACTCAGGCAAAGCGGCCTCAAGTGCAGCTTTAAAGCCCGTGTAATACGGATCCGCTAGAGGGCCAATGGTTGTTACCGATCCATCCTCATGGATAAGATCCATCACCAACGCTGTACCGTTTTGCAAGTGAGGTGTTGGAGAGCCTACAAAATTAGAGTTATCTAAAATGCCATAGCCATTTGCAGGCGTGCACACTTGCTTAAAATTAGCAGACTCAGGGCAAGCCGGTGGCTCTGGCTGTGGAGGCTCATAAGTATCACAATCAACAATCTCGCCAATCGGCTTATAGGGCACTAGCACCCCATTCTCACCAGCAACAAAATACTCAAGCGATTGATTGGATCCACATGTTTCAACAGAAACTAGAATATTGTTTGCATTAATAACATCATCAATATCTGGATCAGCTGATAACGTGATATCACACCAGTTGCCTGGCAATGATTCGCTAACACAGTCGCTTGTTGGGTCACAAAAAACAAGATCATCATAATTTAAAACAGTGCCATCAAAGGCTTGCCATGCACTTGGCTTGCCCTCATAACAAAGCTCTTTTATATCTTGCTTTACTGGCTGTGGCTCATAGCTGGCATTGAGGCTTTCATTGCCACCCGAACATAGATAGAAATCATCACCGGTTAGCACATGTTGCTCACCAGTTGACAATGTAATTGTTGCCTCTAGTGGCTCGTTTGGATTTGCCCCGCCATCATAGATGAATCCAGCGCTAAAGTTTCCTGGACTGGTTTCGGTGAATATATAACCATTGATCGGCTTAATTTCTATTGTTGGCGATGGGTCGTCAACA
>CALIFM010000301.1 GCA_938021685.1 uncultured Gammaproteobacteria bacterium
CAACACCAACACCAACACTATCGTTCTTAGGCGTTAAATTGTTTTAAGACTTTAATTCAAGTAAAAATAAATCGAAATATCCATAGATAAAATGACCTCCCAAAAAACTGTATTAAAAATCGTTATGAGCCTGTCTATTGCCGCTGTTCTAGCTGCTTGTGGAGGCTCTTCAAGTTCTTCTGGTGGTGCACAAGACCCAGCCTTGCCGCCCCCGACTGTACCTAATACTACTGAGCCTGTAGTCGGTCCAAACCTGAATGGTGATACTTGGGCGGGCTACATTAAAGATCGTAGAGACCTTCGCGAACCAATGACGGCGGTGATTCGCCAAGTGGGCAGTGAGATTACGATTGAAACTAGCTTTAGTAATGAGGGCGGAGCGGGTAAGTTTGTTGGCAAGATCAGTGCTAGCGGAAAAATAAATGTGATTGATCAATACAACGCCGAAGATTGGACCACGCTTTATGGCCCTGCATCGAAGAATTCAATTAACCTGGCTGATTTTGTTTTCGTTGATGGCCAACGCGTTAATACCAATATTATTATCTTGAAGCGTACTTCAGAGCCTGTAACACCTTAATTGGTAGAGGCACGCTCAGGCTACAGCGTCTAACCCACACACAGATAGTCGGTGCCCATGACATAGCCTGCGCTATTTAGCCAGGCACTGATTTCTTCGCGTGCACCACGTTTGCTGACATACACCAGTACAAACGGTTTATTTGTTTGCATGGAAATGCTGTGTAAGTAATCAGGTGATATCACGGGCAAGCCTTGCACCGTGTTGCCAATTTTATTGGGATCGATATCGATCCACTTGCTAATGGTTATGCCATGCTTAAGTAAATGAGAGACACGCTTGCGAGTTGGCCGACCCGCGCCCCAGATGATGAGTTCTCGTTCATCTTGAATGCGTGGGTCACGATATAAATAGGCGGCACGCAAAGCGTCAAAAGCTTCTCGTCGGCAATTAGCTGCGGTACGCGATAAACGTGTTGGGGATTCGCGCCAATCAGTCAGCATGCTAGATAGCTTGGCAAAGCATGCCCCTGCTGCATGTAGACGTAGCCAGAGCTCATAATCTTCAGGGAAGTCGCCGTTTTTATAGCCACCGACATCAATAATTGTCTGCTTTTTAAACATAACGCTTGGATGAGTAACAGGCGCTTCCACGTAAAGCTGTTCGCTGATTTGCTGATGGGTGAGCAAAGTGTTTTGCCAATCGATGAAATGGGCAAAACCTTGCTGGATGGCCTCTGATGGAAACAGTCGTACACAGCTAGCAAGTACATCCACATCTGAGTTTTGACGCATATAAACGCTTTGCTGTGCTAGGCGATCGGGATGCATGATGTCATCGGCGTCCATACGTGCAACCAATGGGCTAGCGATGTGGGATAGGCCGGTATTGAGGGCATCGACTAGGCCGGAGCCAGCGTTAGGTAAAACTTGTAAGCGGTTTGCAGGCAAATTTGCGCACAAGTGATGGACAATCTCGATGCTATTATCATCGCAATGATCGACAACGACACACAGGGTAAAATCTTGGGTGCTTTGCATTAAACAAGACTCGATGCACTCTGCAATCGTATCTCTTGCATTTTTAACGGGCAGCAATATGCTAATTGGGTTCATTTAGTTTAAATTTGCTGCATTCAACGATTGCATGTCAGGCGAGTTTTCTCTAGAATACGCGGCCTTGATGCGGGGTGGAGCAGTCTGGCAGCTCGTCGGGCTCATAACCCGAAGGTCACAGGTTCAAATCCTGTCCCCGCTACCATTTCAGTGGTTAAGTTTTGCAGTACGACTTTGCCACACTGGGAAGCTAAAATGGGCTATTAAGCCCATTTTTTTTGCTTAAAATTTGATGATTTACTTTAAGGGGTGGCTATGCAAAATGATCAAAATGGCTTGATCGCCTTGCTTGAACCTCAAATAGAAGCATTGGGCTACGAGCTGCTGCTGATCGAGCATACGCAAGATCAAAATGGTGCGGTGCTGCGCTTGTATATCGATGCGCCGGGTGGAATCTTATTAGAAGATTGTCAGCAAGTTAGTCGGCAAGTGAGTTTGATAATGGACCTAGAAGACCCCATAAAAGGGGCGTATAACCTCGAGGTGAGCTCGCCTGGGGCAGACCGGCCATTGACCAAGGCAGCGCATTTTAGGACGGCGATTGGCGAAGAAGTGAAAGTGTTGACGAGCGATTATATTTTAGGCCGGCGACGTTTTAGCGGGTCATTAGAGGACGCAACGGACGAGTTAATCGTTGTGAGTGTTGACAATGAAGATTACGAGATTGCGCTGACGCAGATTGAGTCGGCGCGAATTGTTCCAGATTTTGACGATTAGCCGTAAAATTAAGGCTGGTTAATATTAGAAGAAATAGTATACGGAGCGCAAAATGGCGATTACAAACAAAGAAATATTGTTGATGGCAGATGTTGTTTCACGCGAGAAAGATCTCGATCGTGAAGTAATTTTTGCTGCTATTGAAGCGGCCTTATCGACAGCAACCAAAAAGTGGCATAAAGACGAAATCAACGCAAGCGTGATTATTGATCGAGAGACGGGTGACTACGAAACCTACCGTGTCTGGGATGTCGTGGATGATAATTTTGAAGAGTTTAACAATAATTATCACTACTACGTTGACGAAGCGCAGAAGCTAGATCCGACTTATGACTTAGGCACAGTGATTAAAGAGCCGATCGAACAAGCTGAGTTTGGCCGTATTCAAGCGCAAGCGGCTAAGCAGGTAATCATGCAGAAGGTGCGTGAAGCCAGTCGTGAGCAAGAAATTGAGCGCTTCCAAGAGCGTGAAGGCGAAATGGTGTCTGGTACGGTAAAGCGTATGGAACGCGGTGATGTAATCATTGCCTTGGGTGAAGCCGAAGCTCTATTACCACGCCGTAATCAAATTCCGATGGATGGTTTACGTACAGGCGACAGGGTGCGTGCTTTATTGCAAGAAGTGAAATCAACCAACCGTGGGCCGCAGCTGTTTTTAGACCGCGTGTCGCCGCAGTTTTTGATTGAGTTATTCAAGATTGAAGTGCCAGAAGTGGGTGAGGGGCTGATCGAAATTCACGGTGCAGCGCGAGAACCAGGTATTCGCGCCAAAATTTCAGTCGAAGCTAAAGATAAGCGTATTGATCCCGTCGGTGCTTGTGTGGGTATTCGTGGTTCACGGGTGCAGAGTGTCTCGAATGAAATAGCAGGTGAGCGCATAGATATCATCGTGTGGTCTGACCAAATTGCCGATTTTGCCTTAAAAGCATTGTCGCCTGCAGAAATCGAATCGCTACTAATTGATGAAGAGAAGAAAGCTATCGACGTAGTGGTCAGTGAAGAAAATCAATCGCGTGCCATTGGCCGTGGCGGCCAGAATGTACGCTTGGCCTCAGAGTTAATTGGTTGGGAGTTGAATATCTTGACTGATGAAGAAGCCGAGAAAAAGCAATCTGAAGAAATCGCATTGCTGGTTGAGAAGTTTAAAGATCAATTAAATATCGACGAAGATGTGGCTCTAGTATTGGCACAAGAAGGCTTTAATTCGGTCGATGAAGTGGCTTACGTTGAAAAACAAGAGCTGGTTGAAATTGAAGAGTTCGGTGAAGAGATGGTGGATGAGTTAGTGCGCCGTGCCCAGGACTTGATGTTGACCCAAGCCATTGCAACTCAAGAAGCGCAAGTTCCGCAGGCTGACCTGTTAGGCATGGACGGCATGGACGACGAAACTGCACAAGCATTGGCGATTGCAGGGGTGCGCACTATGGAAGAGCTAGCAGAATGCGCCACCGATGAGCTAATTGAAAAAGTAGAGATGACAGAAGAGCGTGCTCAAGCACTGATCATGACGGCTCGCGCGCCATGGTTTGAATAACACACGTCGCTAAAGTTGAAAACGAAGTTCGTGGTAAAATGCTGCGAGTAAAGCTGAATTAAAGAGGCATAAAGAATATGGCACAGGTCGAGATCAAAAAGTTTGCGCAGCAGATTGGCACGCCAATCGAGCGGCTGCTCGATCAGCTGAATAATGCAGGGGTCACAGGTAAGACCGCTGATGACATGCTTTCAGATGATGAGAAAAAGGCTTTATTGCAGCATTTGCAAAGCTCGGTGGCAGGCACGAAGCCAGCTAGTTTAGCAATTAAATCACGCAAGAACACTGAAATTAGGCAGACTTCAAAGACAGGCGCGGCCAAGACCGTGCAAGTTGAGGTGCGCCGTAAGCGCCAAGTGGTCAAACCCGAAGAAGCTAACGCCGAAGCTGAAGCAGAACGCTTGCGCTTGGAGGAAGAAAAGCGTACCCGTGAAGAAGCACGCGAAGCCGAAGAAAAAGCCAAGCTTGAGCGTGAAGAACAGCAACGTGCTGAGCAAACCCAACGTGAACAAGAGCAACAAGCTGAGCAAGAGCGGCTGAAAGCCGAAGCTGAAGAGAAAGCTAAGCAAACAGCACAACAAGACGAGGAAGAAGCCAAGCTAAAAGAAAAAGAAGCGCAAGAAGAAGCCATATTAGCGGAGCAGAAAAAGAAAGACGATCAAGCGGCGGCCAACCGCGCTGCTTGGGCAGAACAGAATAAGCAAGAACGAGCGGCTCGTGAGGCGCGTTCTGGTGGTAATAATTCAGGTAAGGAGCTGCATGTAAGACGTAAGCATCGCGGTAATGTAAAGCGCGCTGCGCCGGTTAAACGTAATAAAAACGTGCAGTCTGCTATGTCTGATCAGCACGCTTTTGAGCAGCCTACTGCACCGATTGTGCACGATATTGAAGTGCCAGAGACGATTACAGTTGCTGACTTAGCGCTTAAACTATCTGTGAAGGCGGCAGAAGTGATTAAGGTGATGATGACGATGGGCTCGATGGCGACCATCAATCAAGTGATTGATCAAGACACCGCTATTTTAGTGGTGGAAGAGATGGGTCATAATGCCAGCGCAGGTGAGGTGGGTAATCCTGAAAAGGACATTCTTGAAGAGAGCGACGAAGACGAAGGTGAGCAGCTTCCGCGTGCCCCTGTAGTAACGGTGATGGGCCATGTTGACCATGGTAAGACATCAATTTTGGACTATATTCGCAAGGCCAAAGTGGCCTCTGGCGAAGCAGGCGGCATTACTCAGCATATTGGTGCTTATCGGGTGAAGACCGACAATGGTGATGTGTGTTTTGTTGATAC
This sequence comes from uncultured Gammaproteobacteria bacterium, assembly GCA_938021685.1. Classification (GTDB taxonomy): domain Bacteria; phylum Pseudomonadota; class Gammaproteobacteria; order Arenicellales; family Poriferihabitantaceae; genus JAAELZ01. The sequence continues at coordinate 5,181 of CALIFM010000301.1, forward strand.
GCCTGGCCATGAAGCTTTTTCTGCTATGCGCGCGCGCGGTGCAAAAGTGACTGATATCGTAGTGTTGGTAGTAGCTGGTGATGATGGCGTGAAACCACAGACTGTTGAGGCGCTTAATCATGCCAAAACTGCTGAGGTGCCAATCATTGTTGCCATCAATAAAATGGACAAAGAAGGTGCTGATCCAGACCGTGTAAAACAAGAACTGGCGAACCATGAAATTGTGCCAGAAGACTGGGGCGGCGACACCTTGATGGTTGAAGTATCTGCGATGACGGGCATGGGCATTGATAATTTGCTGGAAACAATCTTACTGCAAGCCGAAGTAATGTCATTGACAGCGGTGTCTGTTGGCAAAGCAAGCGGCAGCGTAGTGGAAGCTCGCATGGAGAAGGGGCGCGGCGCGGTGGCCACGGTGTTGGTTACCAAAGGGCAGCTAAATAAAGGTGATACCGTGCTGGTTGGTCGAGAGTTTGGCCGCGTGCGTGTGATGATGAGCGATACGGGTGAAGCAGTGAGCAGCGCCTTACCGTCAACACCAGTTGAGATTCAAGGTTTGTCTGGCGTGCCGGTGGCAGGTGATGACCTGAATGTAGTGGACAGCGAGCGTAAAGCGCGTGAAGTAGCGACCCATCGTCAAGGTCAATATAAAGACATGAAGTTGGCGAAGCAACAAAGCGCTAAGCTTGAGAATATGTTCAATCAGATGGAAGAAGGGGGTGAAGTTAAAACCCTCAATTTGATTGTAAAGGCAGACGTGCAGGGCTCAGTGGAGGCATTGACGGCATCGCTTGAGAAACTATCCACCGAAGAAGTACGCGTTAAAGTAGTACACGGTATGGTGGGCGGTATTAATGAGTCGGACGCTAACCTTGCGATGGCCTCAGAGGCCATCATGATTGCATTCAATGTGCGAGCCGATTCGTCTGCACGTAAACTGATCGAAAAGGAAGAAATCGATATCCATTATTACGCCATTATTTATGATGTAATTGATGACATCAAAGCCGCTGTTTCGGGCATGTTGTCGCCAGTGATGCGTGAAGAATTTTTTGGTTTGGTTGAGGTGCGTGATGTATTCCGTGTGCCTAAAATGGGTGCGATTGCTGGCAGTTATGTGAAAGAAGGCACAGTGAAGCGTAATTTGCCCGTGCGGGTGCTGCGTGACAATGTGGTGATCTTTGACGGCCAGATTGACTCGTTACGTCGCTTTAAGGATGACGTAAACGAGGTGAAAGCAGGCTATGAGTGCGGTATCGGCATCAAAAACTATGACGATGTGAAGCCTGGTGATCAAATCGAGGTGTACCACATTGTTGAGGAGAAGGTGACCTTGTAGGCCACTTAACTTCTCGCGCCACACACAAAACTATACCGCTCTGCTAAATGGAACGCAGTGATCGCTCTCGGCGGATTGGTGAGCAGATTAAGCGCAAGCTTGCGGCCCTAATCACTAAAGAGGTGTCCGACCCTCGCTTGGGTTTAGTTGGGGTCAGCGATGTGCGGCTGAGCAAAGACTATAAAGTGGCTGTGGTTTACATCAACGTGTTCAATGATCAGCAAGTGGACGATAGCATGGCGGCTTTAAGAAGCGCTGCCAGCTATTTGCGCCGCCAGCTTAGCCAAAGCTTGAATCAGCGCGGCACGCCTAAATTGGTATTCGAGCATGATGTCAGCATCCGTAATGGTGTGGCCTTGTCGAAGCTGATTGATTCCGTTAATAAAGAGACACGCGACGACTAGCATGGGGCGGCGCAGAAAGGCGCGTGGCCTGATTATCAATGGTATTTTGTTGCTGGATAAACCCGCTGGCTGCACCTCTAACCAAGCTTTGCAAGCAGCGAAGCGCTTACTTAACGCACAAAAAGCAGGGCATACAGGCAGCTTAGATCCGCTTGCCACGGGCTTATTGCCTTTGTGCTTTGGCCAAGCGACTAAGGTGTCGTCTTACCTACTGGGTGCGGATAAATGTTATGAAGTTGATATTAAATTAGGTGAAACCACCACCTCGGGTGATAGTGATGGTGACTTACTAGAACGTTTACCCGTCGATGTGGAGGCGCAAACCTTACAACAAGTGCTGCAATCCTTTGTCGGCACCTATGCGCAAACGCCGCCAATGTACAGTGCGCTTAAACACAATGGTGTTCCCTTGTATAAATTGGCACGTCAAGGCATTGAAGTGCCCCGCGCTGCACGACAAGTGACGACTTATCGTGTTGATTTATTAGTGTTTTTAGGTGATCGTCTACGCTTAGCTGTACATTGCTCTAGTGGTTATTATATTCGCTCTTTAACCGAAGATATCGGTGCGGCCTTAGGTTGCGGTGCGCATGTTACCGATTTGCGTCGCACTCAAGTAGGAAAGCTAGAGTTATCACAAGCAATCAGTTTAGCGCAGCTTGAAGCTCTAGATGCTGAGCAGCAACAAGCGCACTTGTACCCCAGTGACTTTGCGGTGCTGATGTTACCCAAGGTGGTGATTTCAGAGAATGCGGTCTTTTATTTGCTGCGTGGACAAGCAGTGCGTAGCAATGATGCGAAAGAGCAAGGCGAGGTGCGTATTTATGATGAGGATGATGTGTTTTTAGGCTTGGGAGAGATTAGGGAGCGTGGTTATGTAGCACCTAAGCGCTTGATGGTCGACCTGCCTAGCTAGC
>CALIFM010000302.1 GCA_938021685.1 uncultured Gammaproteobacteria bacterium
AAAATATTACTTATTGCAGTAGTAGTCCTAAGCGGGAGCCAGGCTCATGCCAACTCTTTCAGTTACAGTTACTGGGATACAATTAAGCTGCTGCAGATTGAGGAATCAGGATCGATATATATATATGCAACTAACACGGTAGAAAACCCAGCTGGTTGTCGTTACAACAATCGATACATAGTTGACACTGATCATGTTGTTAAAGATATGATTCTAACAGTAGCAACGACTGCTTGGGCCGCTCAAAAAGAGTTCCGTGTTGCGATATCGCGCAATACATGCACTGGAAACTATCCAACAGTGTTAAGTATATTGGTCGATAGTGACTAAGTAGTTCAGAGGTATGTTCAAGCGAACAAACTAAGTTTTTAGGCGTAGGCAATTGTGCGTGGTTGTTGCGGTTACAGGCGCTGCGCACAGTTTTTTAAATAGAGAGCTTAAATCTCGCATGCATAAACTTTAGTCAGCATATAGCCCAGTTATATGTAAGACTTACGCGTATTGCGCCGCCCTTGTGTACTTTGTACTACGCGGGCACGGATAGCATTTTTGCCAGCAATTAGTAATGCTTGTTGCGGTGCCTGCAATGAGTGCAAAGTCCAGCTGTCGTTTTGTGCATTAATGCGCAGTTGTCTAAATAAATATTCATCTTCGTGCTGTGCAATCACATAACAGCCGTCTATCAGTACCGCATTAGGTTCGGCCACGATGATGCAACCCTTTGGAAATTCGGGCTCCATATCGTGCCCGAGCACTTGCAGAGCAAACGGTTCGCTTTCAGAGCAACTGGAATGGGCGTTTTCGTTCATGCAGACATTGTAGCACTGTCGCCAAAAGAGAATAAAGCGCTGACAGCGTATCCGTTGCCCACCTAGCAGTGCTTTGCGTTAAAATCCGCACTCTTGCTTTCATCACGGCTTAAGTTGCTATGTCCATTGTCACTCGTTTTCCGCCTAGTCCCACTGGCTCTTTGCACGTGGGCGGCGCGCGCACTGCTTTATTCAACTGGTTGTATGCCAAGAAGACCGGTGGCAAGATGGTGCTGCGCATTGAAGACACCGATCGCGAGCGTTCTACCCAAGAGGCGGTGGACATTATTTTGAATGGCATGCAGTGGCTGGGAATGGACTGGGATGAAGGCCCGCATTATCAAACCCAGCGTTTTGATCGTTATGCACAGCTGACCCAGCAATTGCTAGAGCAGGGCGATGCTTATTATTGTAACTGTAGTAAAGAGCGGCTAGAAGCCTTGCGAGAAGGGCAGATGGCAGCAGGCGAAAAGCCGCGTTACGACCACAAATGTCGAGATTTAAATTTACCATCGGATACCCCCGGTGCAGTGGTACGCTTTAAAAATCCACTAGATGGGGCGGTCTCTTTCAGTGACTTAGTGCGTGGCGATGTGACTGTGAGTAATGCCGAGTTAGATGATCTTGTTATCGCTCGTGCAGATGGCACGCCAACCTATAATCTTACGGTGGTAATCGATGACATGGATATGGGTATTAGCCACGTGCTGCGCGGTGACGATCACATCAATAACACGCCGCGACAAATCAACTTGCTGCAGGCACTGGGAGCCACCCCACCCATTTATGCCCATGTGCCGATGATTTTGGGCAGCGATGGCAAGCGTTTGTCGAAGCGCCACGGAGCGGTCAGCGTGTTGGATTACGACAAAATGGGCATTTTGCCGCATGCTTTGCTTAACTACTTGGTACGCTTAGGTTGGTCGCATGGCGATCAAGAGGTATTCTCTTTGCAAGAGATGATTGACTTGTTCGACATCAGCGATGTTAACCGTGCGCCATCTACTTTTAACCAAGAAAAGTTGCTGTGGCTGAATCAGCATTACATCAAAGAAGCTGACCCAAGCGAGCTTGCGGAAGACATAGCAGGCCGCATAGAAGCAAAAGGGGTGAGCCTAGTGAATGGCCCAGATGTGATTGACACGGTAAAAATGCTACAAGAGCGTGCGCAAACCCTAGAAGACATGGCGCAGCAGGCAGTGTACCTATATGCTGACGAAATCGAATACGACCCCGCAGCAGCGAAAAAGCACCTGCGTGCTGTGGCTAAAGAGCCGATGCAGCATGTGTTAAGCGAATTTGAAGCGCTGGACGAATGGCAAACTGAGGTGATTGATGCTGCTTTAAAGCGCATTTTAGCGCAGTTTGATCTTAAGCTACCAAAGTTGGCCTTGCCGCTGCGGGTGGCGGTGGCGGGCATGGCTGCTACGCCGTCGATTGATTTAACCCTGCAAATGGTGGGGAAGACTAAAACATTAGCGCGCGTGCGTGAGGCAATTGCTTATATTGATGAGCGGGCAGCGGCGGCGCAAGACAGGTAAATAAAGCGCAAAAAGAGCATAATCTGCTTGACCTTGCGGGTAACAATTCGTAAAGTACGCGCCTCTTTTGGGGGCCATAGCTCAGCTGGGAGAGCGCAACACTGGCAGTGTTGAGGTCGGCGGTTCGATCCCGCCTGGCTCCACCAGAACTTTCATGAGCGAGGTTCACAAAAGATAGCGAAGACCTAGCTTCGCGCACGATGCGTCCCCATCGTCTAGTCGGCCTAGGACACCGCCCTTTCACGGCGGCGACAGGGGTTCGAATCCCCTTGGGGACGCCATTACATAAGGCTAAGCCATTGATTGACGAAACCATTCAATCAATGGCTTACTTGTTTCCGCAGGTTTGTGCTTAAAGGCTTGCCCATTATGTCCCTAGTTTTTTCTATCATCCTCGCACTATGTACCTTCTTTTTGCTTAGATGGACAAGCGCGCCTAAATAGGTGGCGGATTTCTCTTCTAGCGACGCAATAAACAGTACGATGAAAGAATCTGAATTTTTCCGTTTGAACTGGTGGATTACCGACAAACTGAGTTGAGAGACGTACGCGTTTCTTTTAACAACTGGAATTGGATAAATGACCGTTACGGTGATGAGATTAATGGATACTATTTAGATGATGGTTACGGGGTTCAAGGCTTGGTTTTGGCGGCTCGAGTGCTGAAAGGTTTGCCAGCATATACGAATACTATGGTGCCGGATTCGGAAGGGGGCACATGCTACATTATTTTTGGTGACTACGAAGAAGCTGTTGAAACGATACGCATTGCTTCTGAAATGATTAACGACAAAGCGCTTATATTAAAAGCCATAGATATCGCGAGAGAAAACGGCTTTAATGAGCTGTAGCTTAGTGACTCATTCCCTGTTGAGTTTTAATACGAAAAAGAGTTAAACCGCTTTTACTCTTAAGCTTAGATATTGCTATAGAAAGTAGGAAACTTGCAAAAAAATACACTATGCGGCGACTTCGATTGTTTAAGAACGCAATATTTTTCTACTTGGGAGTGTATGGATAATTGTGCAGGCTGCACATGCTATTAATCAAATAGATTGTCTAGCAAGGTTTAAGCATTTAGACTTTGATAATGAGTTCTAAATACCTCACAGCCTTACAGCAAGGCTTATCTCCTGAGCAACGCCTAGAGCAGATTGTGCAGCATGGTATGTGCATTGGCTGTGGTTTGTGTGAAAGTATCGCCACGTCTGCCAAGGTGCAAATGCAAGTGCTGTTAAGTGGCTTTGACTATCCAGTTGCTAAAGCAGCGCTTGACCATGCAGCCATGGACAAAATAACTGCTGTTTGCCCCGGCACACGAGTGGAAGGCTTGCCCGCTGCACTGGTCGATGACGGCACTCAGCAAGACGATGTGTGGGGGGCATGGCGGTCGATGTATTATGTTCATAGTGCAGAGCCTGACGTGCGACACCAAGCGGCCACGGGCGGGCAGTTAACGGCATTAGCGCTGTATTTGCTGGAAGAAAAGCGAGTAGATTTTATTCTTCATGCTAAAGCTCACAGTGAACACCCCAGCTTTGGTGAAGCGACAATTAGCCGTAACCGTGCCGATGTGTTGCAAGCCTCTGGCTCACGCTATGGACCCACCGCCACTTTAAAGAACGCACTTGAAGTGCTGCAAATGGCGGAGCAAGCGGGCGAGCGATTTGCGTTTATTGGCACCCCTTGCGACGTAAGCGCATTGCGTAACCTTGCACGGCAAGACCCGCGTGTGGATGAACTATGTCAATACATGTTAACGATGGTATGCGGTGGTTTTATGGCGCCGGCAGGGCTGAAAACTTTTGTTGGATCGATGGGCATTATTTTTTCCGATATCACTAACCTGCGGTACCGTGGTTACGGCTGCCCGGGGCCGACCACCATTACCACTAAAGATGGCAGCGAGCACAGTATTAGCTACTTAGATTTCTGGGGCGAGGATGATTCAAAATGGCAGCTGCCAACCCGCTGCAAAGTATGTCCGGATGGTATTGGTGATGCAGCAGATATTGCTGCTGCTGACACTTGGGATGGTGGCGCACCTACGCAGCATGAAATTGACACGGATCTTGGGCGCAACGCGGCTGTGGTGCGAACAGCACGTGGTGAGCAATTAATGGAACAAGCGATTGATGCTGGCTATCTAGTACGCGGAGCAGCGCTAACACCCGCTGATATGAATCGGTTCCAGCCGCATCAAGAAGCAAAAAAACGCGCGGCATGGGCACGCTTTGAAGGCAGAAAAGCAGCCAAGGCGGTGGTGCCAGATACTAAAGGCTTACGCATAAAGCGCTTATGGCAACAAAACTCAAGTGAGCAAAATGCTGCGCAAACCGAGGGTGCCAAGTTGCGAGCGCAACGAGCTATCGAGCTAGACACGAAACTTAAATAAGCCAAGTAATTAGGGAGATTATTGATCTAAATAGTTGGTGCTAGTAGTCTGTACGCCAACGGGGCATAATACGCCGCAAGTTTGCGCAAATTGAAGCCTGAAAAAATGAAGCCCGAACGCTGGTTTAAACCCGAAAACAAATTATTCCCTCATCAAGTGGGGTTTACCTCGCCGCCGCACGATTTTGATGGTGCGCCCAGTGATTTTTTGCGCATGTCGCCGCGCTCAGTCGGGGTGCATGGACGTATGTTGCACGTGCCGGGTTATGTGCATGAATTAACACAGCGTACCAAGAATTTCGATTTGCTAGAAGAATTTGTTGAATGCATGGCCAACAATGGGGTGGATGTGTGCGGACAGGTAGGGTCGAACTGGGTGCATGCGGGTGGCAAAACGCCGCAGCAGATTCGAGAGTTTTGCGACCGTGTGGGCGACAAATATCAAACTCCCTTACATATGGCAGGCCTATGCTTAGTGGAAGGCTTGCGTGAGCTGAATGTAGAAAAAGTAGCGCTTAATTCCGTTTATTATTGGCCCGACTGGCGCGACGGCATTGCGCGGTTTTTAAAAGATGCAGGTTTTGATTTGGTCTATGTGGGTAATTTCGTGGATCAAGGGTTTTATAAGACTCAGCAGCAAGTTAATGATTTAACGTGGATTTTCCCGGGTTATTTGGCACAGAGATCGATTAAGTATATCGCTGAGCAAGCACCTACAGCTGAGGCCATTGTGGTCAATGGTATGCCAAATTTTCGTAATGCCGATGGTATCCCTGAGCGGATGCTGTCATTAGAAGTTGAGCTTGAAGCGCTGTGTGGCTTGCCGATTGTAGCATCGGATGTCGCACTGTATTGGAATATCTATAGAACCTTGGGTATCGGCCCAGAAGGCCAACATGGTCGTTTGCTTTCTAGTCTTTAAAATAAGCTTGCTACAATGACAAAAAAAATCACTATGTTGTGGGCGGTGCCACGTTCTACTTCCACAGCTTTTGAGTGGATGATGCGCCAGCG
>CALIFM010000303.1 GCA_938021685.1 uncultured Gammaproteobacteria bacterium
ATGGAGCGTTTGCTTGAGACTATTTCTTATGAAGCATCGGATCGCTCAGGGGAGCATCTGGAGGTTGATGCGGCGTATGTGGATAACCATTTGCTTGAGTTAGTGCAAGACCAAGACTTGTCGCGTTATATTTTGTAACGGCTAGCGCTCACAGCGATTCGCTAGATGCTGTTCACGCGCTAATGCCCAGCGTAGCCGCCAGACCATTAAAACAGCAGCAACAGTAAGGCCAACGATCAAGCCTTTCCAAATGCCTGGGCCGCCATCAGCTAGACGAAAGCCAAAATAGGCTGATAAGGGTAGGCCCACTAGCCAGTAGGCGACAAGGCATATGACCATAGTGACGCGGGTGTCTTCAAGCCCGCGTAGCGCGCCGGCGGCAGTGACTTGTACACCGTCAGAAAGTTGAAAAATGGCGGCAAACAGTAACAGGCTAGCACCAAGCGCAACGATGTCAGTTTCATTGGTATAGAACCCTGCAATATGCTGTTTGAATAGCAAAATCACCATAGCAGACAGCAGCATAAATAAAGCGGCTAAGCCGACTCCTATCCAAGCACGCATGCGCATTAGTGGGAAATCTTTGCGCCCGCGAGCGTTGCCGACTTTGACCATGGTTGCGCTGGCTAAACCCATTGGTACCATAAAGATCAGCTCGGTGTAGCTCATTGCTACATTGTGGGCTGCCGCGGCAAGCACACCAATGTGCCCCATCATCACGAACGAAGCCATGAAGATACTGTGCTCTAAAAACATGGACACTGCAATTGGCAGACCTAGTGCTAGAATCATTTTAATAGCTGGCCACTTAGGCTTTGAAAATGTGCTAAATGGTTGGTAGTGCTGAGCGCGGGGTGAATTTCTTAAAAAAAGATACAAAGCAATCGCGCCTATATAGGTATTGATTACAGTTGAGGTGCCTGCACCGCGCAGCCCCAATTCTGGAAACCCCCAGTGGCCAAAAATAAGCGCATAATTGCCGATGAAGTTGAGTGGCAGTATGCATAGCTGAATAAGTAGCATGGGGTAGACAAACTCGATGCCCTCGCAGTAGTAGACCATCGCCATGTATAGGCTGACTGCGGGCACGGCAAAGGCCAAGATGTCGAGATAGCCGATGGCATGCATGCTGATCTCAGGACGCACATCGGTGAGTAACAGGCTACGGGCGATTAAGGGCAACAGAATTGTGGCGAGCACAGCAAGACCAATCGCAATCCACATGCCTTGTTGAAAGGTGTGCTTTACTTGTAGAGCATTACCTTCGCCGATTGCATTGGCAATTAGCGCGGCTACGCCCTGCAAAGAGCCCATTAAAAGAAGCAGCGGTACAAACCACAAGGTGCCGCCCAGACCTGCGGCAGCAAACTGCACGGCGTCGTAGCGGCCTAGCATCAGCATGTCGGTTAGATGCATCAACACCTGCACCAGTAGGGTGAGGATGATGGGCGCGGCTAAAAAGACCAAACCCTTAGCTTCGGTGTGGATTGAGTGTGGCATTTAAATAACGCGCAAGGTGTTAATGCAAAGAACAGAACGAGCTGCCGTAAACAGGATTAGATTAGCAGACAATGCGTATGACGGCTGTGCTTTTTAGCAGCTCGGCAGTGGTTTATTGGCGCCGATGGCTTTATCATGGAGCTTTGTTTTTCTGATAAACCTAGCGTATACTGCCATGATGAGTGTTGATGGGCCACTTACCTTGAATGAGAAGATTTACGCAGTGGTGCAGCGCGTACCACAGGGTAAAGTAACTACTTATGGTCAAGTTGCGAAAATGGTAGGTAAGTGTACGGCGCGCCAAGCAGGTTATGCGATGGCAGCTGTACCAGCGGATTTGGAGATTCCGTGGCATCGTGTGATTAATGCGCAGGGCAAGATCAGCGTACGTTCAGATGGCGCGCCAGACCCACGACAGCACCGTGCTTTGCTGGCAGAAGGCGTGGTGTTCTCTCCAGCAGGAAGAGTAGACCTAGCGCGTTATGCATGGCAGCCTAGTTTTGAGGATTACCTGCAAGAACCTGAAGAGCCGGGCCTAGGTTAAATGTGTTGGCTAAATAAATTGATGATATTGCCACAAGCAAAACGAGTTAAATGACACAGCCAAACATCATTTTGACTGCAGGCGAGCCAGCGGGCATTGGCCCTGATTTAGCGGTGATGCTCAGTCAGCATGCACTTGCTTGTAATTTAGTGGTGCTGGCCAACCCTGAGCTGATTAAGCAGCGCGCAGCGCAGCTTGGTATTGCACTAAAAGTGCATAGTGATGAAGGAGATGCACATGAAGTTGGACATCTTTGTGTGAGACCGCTTCAAGCTGGAGCTGTGGCGGCAAGTGTGCGTTGCGGCGAACTGAATAAAGACCATGCGCAGTATTTGCATGACAGTATTACCACGGCAGCAAAGGCTTGTTTACAGAGTGAGTTTGATGCGATGGTGACGGGGCCGGTTCATAAGGGCATTATTAATGATGCAGGTATTGAGTTTTCGGGCCATACTGAGCTGATCGAGCAAGTGACGGGTGCCAAGCAAAGCGTGATGATGTTGGCTAATACACAATTGCGGGTGGCGCTGCTGACCACGCACTTGCCCTTATCGGCTGTGCCTGCGGCAGTGACGCCTTCGCGTATAGAGTCGGTGTTGGCGGTAATTAAGCATGACTTGCAGCACAAGTTCGGTATTGCCGAGCCCAATATTCTAGTGTGTGGTTTGAACCCGCATGCTGGGGAAGGGGGGCATTTGGGTATGGAAGAAATTGAGGTGATCGAACCGACTTTAGATGATTTGCGTAAGCAAGGTTATCAACTAGATGGCCCTTTGCCTGCTGATACGGCTTTCACCCCTGATAAGCTTGCTAAGGCTGATGCGGTGTTGGCGATGTATCACGATCAAGGTTTGCCAGTGATCAAGTCGATGGGTTTTGGTGAGATTGTGAATATCACCCTAGGCTTGCCGATTATTCGTACATCGGTGGATCATGGTACCGCGCTTGATATTGCGGGCACAGGTAAGGCTAAAGTGAGTAGTTTGTTATACGCGATTGAGCAAGCAATAACAATGGTGCAAGCCCAAAAGAGTATTTAATAGGTCACGAGCTGGACTATAGGCATGAAACATAAGCCGCGTAAACGTTTTGGGCAAAATTTCTTGCAAGACCCGGTTTATCAGCAGCGTATTGCTGGCAGTATCCAGCTTGGTCCTAACGATAAATTGGTGGAAATTGGCCCGGGTCAAGGAGCGATTACCGCGCACTTGCAGCGCGCCCATGGCCATTTTACTGCGCTTGAAATGGACCGTGATTTGGTTGCTGCGCTGCGTAGGCAATACGATGAATCACAATTGACTGTGATTGAAGGGGATGCTTTGCAGATGGATTTTGCTCAGCTTGCTGGCGATGGCAAATTGGCAGTGATTGGCAATTTACCCTATTATATTTCTACGCCGCTTATTTTTCATTTATTGCAGGCGCAGCAGCACATCAGCCAGATGGTGTTTATGCTGCAAAAGGAAGTGGTGGACCGGCTAGTGGCCGCACCTGGCAGTAAAACCTATGGTCGCTTGAGCGTGATGGCAGGCTTGTTCTTGCATAGCGAACGTTTGTTTAATGTGCCGCCGGGGGCGTTTTATCCGCAGCCTAAAGTGACATCAAGCGTGGTACGCCTTACGCCGAATGATCGCAAAATTGACTCAGCAGTGCAGGCGCGTTTGGGCCAAATTGTAGCCATGGCATTTGGGCAGCGTCGCAAGACTTTACGCAATGCCCTTAAGGAAGCGCTTAGTGCGTCGCAGATCGAGGAGGTGGGTATTGACGCAAGCTTGCGGCCTGAGCAGCTAAGTTTGGACGATTTTTTAAGTTTGGCGCAAATAGAGCACTAGGGGCCGGAGAAGCTAGATAAAGAGAGTAATAACGATGAGTGATTTAGAAAGTCCCACACAAGCAGATACTATGAAAAATGGTGATGCAGCGTTGCCATTTGTTATGCCGCCTGACTTGCTTGAGCAAGTACTTGCTTGGGTGGCCCAACGCGTGCAGGAAGGTAGCGATCCGCGTGCGGGCGCGCAATCTTATGAAACGCTGCATGAGTTGCTTAGCGGAGCGATCAGTGAAGATGGCATTGGTGGTTTGGAAGCCTTTGCGCACTTTACTGATGTGGTGGTGCCGTCGGCGCGGCCGCTTGCTCACCCCGCTAGTCTGTCATTTGTGGCTACGTCTCCAACACCCGCATCGTTGGCATTCGATGCCGCTTTAGGTGCAGCTGGAATTTTTGCTGCTAACTGGGATGGGGGTTCGGGCGCTATTTATGCCGAGAACCAAGCTTTGCAGTGGTTAATTGATCTGGCGGGCTTGCCCGAAGAAGCAGGCGGTGTGTTTGTATCAGGCGGCACGGTCGGCAATTTGAGTGCCTTGCATGCGGCACGTGAAAAACGCGCAGCGCAGTTGGGTAAGCGACCAGATAGGTGGCAGCTTTTAGCCAGCGCGGGCGCGCATTCCAGTATTGCTGCTGCGGCGCGGGTAATGGATGTGGATTTAGTACTGGTCGAGGCTGACGAACTGGATCGTATGCGGGTAGATAAATTGGCTGCTGCAGCGCCCGACCTAGACGCAGTGTTTGCAGTGGTGGCCAATGCAGGAGCGACTAATAACGGTGCGGTAGAAGACCTGCAAGGCATTGCAACTTTTTGTCAGCAGCACGGTATTTGGCTGCATGTAGATGGGGCATATGGTTTGGCCGCACTGGCGTCACCCACTTATCGCCGGTTGTTTACGGGGCTTGAGCATGCAGATAGCTTTATTGTGGACCCGCACAAGTGGTTGTTTGCCCCGTTTGATTGCTGTGCTTTGGTATATCGCGAGCCACGTCATGCCGCCTTGGCGCATACGCAAAAGGCAGAATATTTAGAGATTGTCGATAAGACTCAATGGAACCCGAGTGATTTTGCTATTCACTTGACCCGCCGTGCGCGTGGTTTGCCGCTGTGGTTTTCCTTGGCGACATATGGCGCACGGGCTTATGGCGATGCGATTGATTTAGTAATGCACACTGCAGGTGAGATTGCAGCAGGCATTGAAGCAATGGCGCACCTTGAGTTAGTGATTGAGCCGCAGCTGAGCGTGATTTTGTTTAAATGCACCGGCATGCCACTTGAGCAGATGCAAGTATGGTCTGAGATGCACCGTCGAAGCGGTGCTTTATTGTGTTTACCCACTTTTTGGCAAGGCGAGCCAGTGTTTCGGATTTGCTTGGTCAACCCAGCCACGCAGGTACAAGAGGTATTAGATGTGTTGCAGACTTTGGATGCAGCTTGATATCTTTTTATGAAGCAAAGACCTTAATAAAAAAAGCCTGACCAAGTGATCAGGCTTTTAAATTTGGCTCCCTGAGCAAGGCTCGAACTTGCGACCCAATGATTAACAGTCATTTGCTCTACCAACTGAGCTATCAGGGAATATTTGGATGCGCGATGATACTAAGCACTTGCGCCTAGGTCAATTGCTGATCGTTAATTAACTGCAATAATAAAGTGCGCTTTTTTATTGGGACTTCGTTAAACATAGCTACGTTGTTTAATGGATCTAGGCTTTGGGCAAGGTGACGCCTTTTTGGCCTTGATATTTGCCGCCGCGGTCTTTATATGAAACTTCGCACTCTTCATCCGATTCAAAAAATAGCACTTGTGCCACTCCTTCATTAGCGTAAATTTTTGCTGGTAGGGTGGTGGTATTGGAAAATTCTAGCGTGACATGGCCTTCCCATTCGGGCTCAAAAGGAGTGACATTGACTATAATGCCGCAGCGTGCGTAGGTGCTTTTGCCGAGACAAATAGTGAGTACATTGCGCGGAATTTTAAAGTACTCCACGGTTCGCGCTAAGGCGAATGAATTAGGCGGGATAATGCACACATCGCCCTCAAACTCGACGAAGCTGTCGTCGGAGAAATCCTTAGGGTCGACAATCGCCGAATTGATGTTGGTGAAAATACGAAATTCATTGGAGCAACGGATATCATAGCCATAACTTGAAGTACCGTAAGAGATGACCTTGCCGTGCTCGCCTTGGCGCACTTGGCCAGGTTCAAACGGTGAGATCATATCGGCTTCTTTCGCCATGCGCTTGATCCAGCGATCAGATTTAATTGCCATACTTAAATGAGAAGTCTAGGTTTTTAGATAAATTGGAAGCTTTGCCCTAGTTTTGTTGGATCACAATATTGGGGAATGCAGCAGAAAAATCCTTCTTGCGATCAGCCAAACGCGCAGCGGTTTTGCGGGCAATGGCCTTGTATGCTGTGCTGACCGAGCCATCTGGGTCGGCTACTACGGTGGGCTTGCCTGCGTCGGCATTTTCACGAATTTGGATATCGAGTGGAATATTGCCTAAGTATTCAACATCATAGTCTTTGGCCATTTGCTCGCCGCCGCCAGAGCCAAAAATAGGTTCCTCATGGCCGCAGTTGCTGCAAACATGGGTGCTCATGTTTTCGATCACACCCAAAATTGGGATTTCGACTTTTTCAAACATCTTTACCGCTTTGCGCGCATCAATAAGGGCGATGTCTTGTGGGGTGGTGACAATGACAGAGCCCGTAACCGGCACTTTTTGCGCCAAAGTCAGTTGGATGTCGCCGGTGCCAGGGGGAAGGTCGATGATGAGATAATCAAGGTCGTTCCAGCGAGTGTCGCGTAGCAGTTGTTCTAATGCTTGGGTGACCATGGGGCCGCGCCAGATCATGGGAGTGTCTTCCTCAATGAGGTAACCGATCGACATTGTCTGGATGTGGTAGCTGCTCATCGGTTGTAATGATTTTCCATCCGACGTGGGTTGGCCGCTTAGGCCAAACATGCGCGGCTGGCTAGGGCCATAAATATCTGCGTCCAGTATGCCCACAGTTGCTCCTTCGGCAGACAGCGCCAAGGCTAAGTTAGCCGATACGGTGGACTTGCCTACACCGCCTTTACCCGAGGCTACTGCTATGATGTTTTTGACGCCCTCGATTGGCTTAGTGCCTTCTTGGACTGCGTGCGCATTGATGTTGGAGCTGACATCAACCTGTACAGCACTGACACCGTCAATGGCGCTGGTGGCTTCACTGATTTGTTTGTTGAGCTCATCGTGGTAGCTTTTGGCTGGATAGCCTAGGGCCACTTTGATGACCACTGAGTTACCGTCAATGCTGATGTCACTAATCGCTTTGCTCTCGCCCAGCGTTTTACCATTATGAGGGTCGGTTATTGCATTGATATTTGCTTCAATGCTGCTTTTATCTAGTGCCATTTTTGTGTCCGAAATATGATTGACAATTTATGCAATAGGCGAGGATAACAAATAGCGCATTAAGCCGCTGGCTTAAGACGCTTAATTGCGTATAATTTGACCTCTTAATTAAAGGCCAAGGCTCTCAAATTTTCAGCGCCTAACTATAACCTTTCAGGCAACAAATAATAAGTCAAATGCAAGGCTCAAGACGAATATTAGTCACCAGTGCATTGCCCTATGCGAACGGGCCGATTCATATTGGCCATTTAGTGGAATACATCCAGGTTGATATCTGGGTGCGTTTTCAAAAAATGCGAGGCCATGAATGTTATTTTGTATGCGCCGATGATGCGCATGGTACGCCGATAATGCTGCGCGCGAAGGCCGAAGGCATTAATCCGCAAGCGTTGATTGACCGAGTACATGCCGAGCATTTAAGTGATTTTCAGGGTTTTAATATTGAGTTTGATAATTATTATTCGACCCATTCGGATGAAAACCGTGAAATTTCAGCGCAAATTTATACAGCGCTGAAGGATGCGGGTCATATCAAACGCGAAACCATTTCGCAGTTGTATGACCCGCAGGAGAAGATGTTTTTGCCTGATCGCTTTGTAAAAGGCACTTGCCCGAACTGCAAATCACCCGATCAATACGGAGACAACTGTGATGTGTGCGGTGCAACCTATGCGCCAACCGATTTAATTGACCCCTTATCGGTAGTGTCGGGCGTAACGCCGCAAGAACGTGATTCGGAACAGCTGTTTTTTAAGCTCAGTGATTTTGAAGCGTTTTTACGTGATTGGCTTGATGCAGGCCATACTCAAAGTGAAATTGCTAATAAGCAAAAGGAACTGTTTGAGCAAGGTTTATTTGATTGGGATATCTCGCGTAATGCACCGTATTGGGGTTTTGAAATTCCGGGTGAAAAAGACAAGTACTTTTATGTGTGGATGGATGCGCCGATTGGTTATTTGGCGAGCTTTAAAAACTTGTGTGATCGCACTAAAGGCTTAGAGTTTGATGACTTCTTTGCCAAAGACAGCGAGTGTGAGTTGGTGCATTTTATTGGTAAAGATATCGCGCGTTTTCATACCTTGTTTTGGCCAGCTACTTTGTATGGCGCAAAACTGCGTACCCCCAGCAATGTATGGTGTCACGGTTTTTTGACGGTGGATGGGCAAAAGATGTCGAAATCCAAGGGCACGTTTATTATGGCGCGCACTTTTTTAGATAACTTGAATCCTGAGCAGTTGCGCTATTACTTTGCAGCCAAGCTTGATGATAGCATTGATGACTTAGATTTGAATCTTGAAGATTTTCAGGCGAGAATTAATTCGGACTTGGTTGGTAAACTGGTGAATATCGCCAGTCGCTGTGCAGGGTTTATCGTTAAGCAGTTTGGTGGCAAGTTAAGCGACTCCTTGCCCGATGAGGTCTTGTTTGCCAAATTTACAGAGGCCAGCGATAGCTTAAGCAGCGCTTATGAAAATCGCCAATATAGTCGTGCGATGCGTGAAATTATGGCCTTGGCAGACCAGGCCAATCAGTATGTAGATGCCGCCGCGCCATGGGTGTTGATTAAGGATGAGACACGCCGCGATGAGGTGCAGAGTATTTGCACACAAGGTTTGAATATGTTCAGGGTGCTGATGACCTACATTAAGCCTGTGTTACCCGCAACGGCTGAGCAAGCTGAGGCCTTTTTGAATGTGCCGGCTTTAAAGTGGGGTGATAGCCAGAAGGCTTTACTTAGGCATAAAATTAATAAATTTACTGCGTTGATGACGCGGGTTGAAACAGAGAAAATAGAAAAAATGATTGAAGATTCAAAAGAAGGTGATCCGCGTATGGCCTCGGCCAATGGGGTGGCGAACAGTGGCCCATTAGCAGAAGACCCGATTGGCGAAACCATTAGCTTTGATGATTTTTCTAAAATCGATTTGCGTGTTGCAAAAATCATTGATGCCCAAGCGGTAGAGGGTGCAGATAAATTATTACAATTGACCCTGGACATTGGCGGCGAGCAGCGCAATGTGTTCTCAGGTATTAAATCGGCTTATAAACCCGAGGATTTGGTGGGCAAGCATACTGTAATGGTGGCTAACTTAGCACCGCGTAAAATGCGCTTTGGTGTATCAGAGGGCATGGTGCTGTCGGCTGGGCCAGGTGGAAAGGATATCTATGTGCTGAGCACGGATGAAGGGGCAACGGCTGGTATGCGTGTAACTTAAGCATTGCACCAAAGCAGCTTCCAGATTAGATGATCAAGCACATCGTTGTAGAAGGGCCGATTGGGGTGGGTAAAACTACTTTGACATCGCGTATTGCAAAAGAATTCGGCTTTGATGCAATGCTGGAGCAGCCGAGTGAAAACCCGTTTCTTGCGCGTTTTTATGAGCAGCCTGATCAATATGCGATGCAAACCCAATTATATTTTTTGTTCCAGCGAGTTAAGCAGCTGCGTGCACTTAACCAAACAGATTTGTTCTCGCGCGGTATTGTGTCTGATTTTATGCTGGGCAAAGACCCTTTGTTTGCTGAGCTCACCTTAGAGCCTGATGAGTTGGCGTTGTATGATGAAGTCTATCGTGCGCTATCACCACAAGTCCCCGTGCCGGATCTGGTGGTGTATTTGCAAGCATCAACTGAAACCTTGCAGCGACGTATTGCGCGGCGCGGCGTGGCCTACGAGCAGCGTATTAACCCTGACTATCTACAAAACTTAAGTGATGCTTACTCACGTTATTTTCTTAATTATTATGCTTCGCCTTTGTTG
>CALIFM010000304.1 GCA_938021685.1 uncultured Gammaproteobacteria bacterium
CTTTATTCACATGGCAATCTTTAAAATTAGGACACTCGCCACCCAAACAGTTATCAGCAGTCGACGTTACTGCACGCCACACAGGGTCGCGTTCATCAATTTCAGCTACTTCAGCAATCTCACCATGGCGAGTTTGTGTGCTCCAATTTACCAATATCTCACGGTTCTTTTGCAGCTCCTTGCTATAACGCAGCGCAGGGTCTTGGCTTAATTGGCTCAAACGATAGGTACATAAATAGTTCGCTCGTCCTTTTAATAAAGCGGCATCAGCTGACACTCCCAGCACCTCTTGCACTTGCGGCAAATCACGAAAAAATAATTGATCTTGCAAGTGCCGAGTACCAGTAGAAATCACCACTCGCTTACCTGACAACAGCGCGGGCACTAAATACGCAAAGGTTTTGCCCGTACCGGTACCAGACTCGGCCACCAAAATACCTCCATATTCGATAGCCTGCTCAACTTGCTGCGCCATGGTTTGTTGCACCGCACGCGGCCTAAATTGGGCGACATTAGTGCTAAATAAGCCACCCTCGCCCAATGCTTCTGCGCTTTGCGAAAACACGCGACTTAAGTTTTTTGCTGTAAGGTCTGTGCCAAGGCGGTCTGCCACTCAGGCATTTCAAGATCAAAAGCAGTTTTAAGTTTTTCATTTGAAAGTACTGAAAATGCCGGGCGTTTTGCAGGAGTTGGGTAGGCTGAACTAGGGATAGGATTGAGTTCAATGCGATCATTGCCAGTGAGTTCAAACACCTTTTTCGCAAACTGGTACCAAGTCGTATGCCCGCTGCCTGTAGCATGGTAGATGCCCGCTTTTTCACCAAACTGGCGACTAGGTGTTTGCTCAATAATCTGCACCGTGGCTTGCGCTAAGTCTTGCGCTAAAGTAGGTGAACCAAACTGGTCGTCTACCACATTAAGTTGATCACGCTCTTGCCCTAAGCGCAACATGGTGTTGACAAAGTTAGCTCCTTGCGCAGCATACACCCATGCGGTACGCAAAATAATTGAATTAGGCTGATGCTGCATCACCGCTTGCTCACCCGCTAATTTAGTACGGCCATAAGCGCTTTGCGGGCAAGTTAAGTCATCTTCCTTATAGGGCTGCTTGGCCTCGCCATTAAACACATAATCGGTGGAATAGTGCACCATTGGGCAACCTAACTGCGCACAGACTTTGGCCATTGCCGCAGGTGCAAGATGATTGATAGCATCGGCCAAAGCTTCATTTTCCTCAGCAGGATCAACTGCGGTATAGGCCGAGGCATTAATTACCCAATCAGGCTCATGCTGCTTAATCACTTCTTCAATCGCTGATTGCTCGGCAAGGTCAAGCTCGTCCTTATCAAAAGCAATCACATCGTGCTTATGCAATAAGCGTCCCAACGCACTACCTACTTGGCCATTTTTACCAAAGATTAAAAACTTCATCTTGTTACTGGCCTCATGCTTTATGGTCAGCTGATCCTATGAGCTAATAACAACGTCACGGAGCAAGGGCGCATTGCGATCTTTTTCAGACACAATGGGCTCGTCCACTGGCCATTCAATGCCAATCTCAGGGTCATTCCAAAACACACCGGCATCATCTTGTGCTTTGTAAGCAGAAGTGCACTTATACGAAATGTCCGCCACCTCACTTAATGTTGCAAAGCCGTGAGCAAAGCCCGGCGGGATGTACAACTGCAGGTGATTATCTTCGCTTAGCTCAAGCCCAAACCATTCGCCACGAGTAGCAGAGTCCGGCCGCAAGTCTACTGCAACATCAAAAATACTACCGCGTAATGCGCGTACTAACTTCCCTTGCCACTGCGGATACTGATAATGCAAACCTCGCACCACGCCCTTGGTTGATTGCGAATGATTATCTTGCACAAAGTTACCTGGCAAGCCTACTGCCTCAAAGTTGTCTTTGTTGTAGGTTTCCATAAAAAACCCGCGTTCATCTTCAAAAACGCGGTTTTTAACTACTACAACACCAGATAACTTAGTTTTTGTTATTTCAATCAATGTACCAGATTAAGCGACAAAATCATCAAAGAACGATTTTATCTTATCTTTCCAGCCGCTGCTTTGCGGACTGTGCCGATTTCCGCCTTTATCCAAGCTTTTTTGTAATTGATCAAGCAAATCTTTTTGCTCACTGGTCAAGTTCACTGGCGTTTCAGTGTTTACCTTAATATACAAATCACCCAAATTGGCAGAACGCACATTCTTCACACCTTTGCCACGCAAACGAAAAGTGCGGTCAGATTGCGTGCCGGCAGGAATTTTAATACTAGCACGACCAGATAAAGTTGGCACTTCAAGCTCGCCGCCAACGGCCATTGTGTTAAACCCAACAGGCACATCACAGTACAAATCATCACCATCGCGATCAAAAATCTCGTGCTTCACTAAATGAACCTGCACGTATAGATCGCCTGGTATCACACCCGCACCGCCACCTTCTCCTTCGCCACTTAGACGCACTTGATCACCTTCATCAACACCAGCAGGTATTTTCACCTTGAGCGCCTTTTCAGTACGCACCTGGCCTTGCCCACTACAATCGCCACAAGGGTCTTTTACTTGCTTACCGCTGCCGCGGCACTGCGGGCATGCTTGCTGCACCGAGAAAAACCCCTGCTGCATGCGTACCTGACCCTGGCCAGCACAAGTGCTACAAGTAACAGGTGAAGTTCCCTTTTTAGCCCCCGTGCCATTACAAGTGCCGCAGGCGGTATTACGCGGCACTTTGATCTTTTTTTCAATGCCCTGCACCGCCTCTTCAAGGCTCAGTTTAATGCGAATACGCAAATTAGAGCCGCGCGCTTGACGGCGGCCACCTTGTGCACCACCGAAGATATCGCCAAACATGTCGCCGAATATATCGCCGAAGCCGCCCTGGCCGGCGCCGCCGCCCATACCTGAGGCATCGACTCCTGCATGGCCAAATTGATCATAAGCACCTTTCTTTTGCGGGTCACTGAGCACCGCATAAGCTTCTTGCACTTCCTTAAATTTTTCCTCGGCGCCAGCATCATCCTGGTTGCGATCAGGATGAAGCTTCATCGCCATTTTGCGATAAGCTTTCTTGATTTCTGGCCCAGCAGCAGTACGGCTTACACCCAGTACTTCGTAATAATCTCGTTTTGCCATAGGAATATTCTTTTGCTTGTTAATTCAAGCCATAGTGCAGCGACTATGCCTTACATAGAAAAGGGCGAGCCTCGCTCACCCTTATTCTGCAGCAGCTCATCCGCACGATCGATAATTTCAATCAACTTAAGCTAGCTAGACTTCTTGTCGTCGTCCATTTCTTCAAACTCGGCATCAACGATGTCCTCATCTACCTTGGCATCGGCATCACCACCCGCTTCGTTCTGTTGCACATCAATATCACCATCACCCGCATCAGCATAGGCTTGCTCCGCCACTTTCTGACTCGCTGCCGCTAAAGCCTGCGTTTTAGCTTCAATATCGCCTTTATCTTCAGTTTTAACAGCTTCTTCCAAATCACTAATCGCGCTATTAACCGCTTCTTTAGTTTCATCGTCCACTTTATCGCCCACATCTTCCATGGCTTTTTGTGATTGATGAATCAGCCCTTCAGCCTGATTCTTCGCATCCACCAATTCGCGCTTTTCGCGATCAGTATCAGCATTTTCTTCGGCTTCGCGTACCATTTTCTCGATTTCTTCGTCGCTGAGGCCGCTGCCGGCCTTGATGACAATTTTGTTCTCTTTGCCCGTGGCTTTATCACGTGCTGATACATTCAAAATACCATTAGCATCAATATCGAAGGTCACCTCAATTTGTGGTACACCACGCGGCGCAGGAGGAATATCGCTTAAGTCAAAACGACCCAACGACTTATTGTCCGCCACCATTGGGCGCTCACCTTGGCATACATGTACTGTTACCGCAGGCTGATTATTTTCAGCCGTTGAAAATACTTGGCTGGCCTTAGTCGGGATCGTGGTATTTTTCTCAATCAAGTTAGTCATCACATTCCCTTGAGTCTCAATACCTAATGACAAAGGCGTCACGTCTAGCAACAATACGTCCTTCACGTCACCCGACAATACGCCACCCTGTACAGATGCACCCACAGCTACTGCTTCATCAGGATTCACGTCACGACGCACATCTTTACCGAAAAAGCCTGAAACAGCTTCTTGTACTTTAGGCATACGAGTTTGCCCACCCACCAAAATCACATCATCAATTTCACTTGCACTCAGACCTGCGTCTTTCAAAGCCGTACGACAAGGGTCAATCGAGCGTTTGATTAAATCATCCACCAGAGCTTCTAACTTAGCACGGCTTAGCTTGATATTAAGGTGCTTTGGCCCACTAGCATCTGCCGTGATATACGGCAAATTAATTTCTGTTTGAGAAGTACTAGACAACTCAATCTTGGCTTTTTCAGCTGCATCTTTCAAACGTTGCAAAGCAAGCGGGTCATTCTTTAAGTCAAAAGACTGGTCTTTCTTAAACTCTTCCGCCACATAATCAATCAAACGAGTATCAAAGTCTTCACCGCCCAAAAAGGTATCACCATTGGTCGACAACACTTCAAACTGCTGCTCGCCATCGAGGTCGGCGATTTCAATAATCGATACGTCAAAAGTACCGCCGCCCAAATCATAAACAGCAATTGTTTTATCACCCTCAATTTTATCCAAACCAAACGCTAAAGCGGCGGCTGTGGGCTCATTGATGATGCGTTTGACATCTAAACCCGCAATTTTGCCCGCATCTTTAGTCGCTTGGCGCTGTGAATCATTAAAGTAAGCAGGCACCGTGATTACCGCTTCGGTGACGTCTTCACCTAAATAATCTTCCGCAGTCGACTTCATTTTTTGCAGAATCTTCGCTGATACTTCTTGCGGCGACATCTGATTGCCGTCCACTTCAATCCAAGCATCGCCATTTTTAGCCTTTACAATTTTGTAAGGCATCAAATCAATATCGCGCTGTACTACGTCTTCGTCAAACTTGCGGCCAATTAAACGTTTAACCGCAAAGATAGTCTTTTCAGGGTTAGTCACCGCCTGGCGTTTCGCCGCCTCGCCAACTAACACTTGGCCATCTTCGGCAAACGCCACCACCGAAGGCGTGGTACGGCGACCTTCAGCATTCTCAATTACTTTAGGCGTATCGCCTTCCATTAAGGCTACGCACGAGTTGGTAGTACCCAAGTCGATTCCGATTACTTTAGCCATTGTTAAAACCTCTTAAAAATTTTGTTATGTTGAATTCTTTTTACAATATGGGTGTGCTTTATTTGTTTTAAAGCCCCCTTTTTTAGCCTTTACCTAAGTTTTTAACTAGGCTTTTTACTTAGCTTTTGGCGGTCCATTAGAAACCACCACCATTGCTGGGCGCAGTAAGCGCGCATTGAGCTGATAGCCTTTCTGGATAGCCGTAATGATTTTGTTAGCATCGACTTCATTAGAAGGCTGCATCGTCATCGCTTGGTGCAGTTCAGGGTCCACTGAATCACCCTGTTCTGGATTTATTTCTTCAATATGAAATTTCTCAAAAATAGTTGCAAGCTGCTTGGTCGTCAACACTAAGCCTTCATTCATTTGCTTAACTAACTGTTCGTTGCTACCTTCTTCCAAATTAACTTCAGCCGCTTGATCTAAGCTATCTTT
Source organism: uncultured Gammaproteobacteria bacterium (assembly GCA_938021685.1). GTDB lineage: Bacteria > Pseudomonadota > Gammaproteobacteria > Arenicellales > Poriferihabitantaceae > JAAELZ01. Next base: position 5,646 of record CALIFM010000304.1, read on the forward strand.
TACTTGCAAAAGCTCTTTGGCAAAGCCTTCTAAAGCAAACTTACGCGCTTTTTCCACTTCTTTAGCCGATATACGACGAGTATTGTCCGCTTCTGCTTTGGCACGCATAAAACGGTCACCTAACTGCACATTCTGCTGCTCTAACTCAGCAACGCGATCAGCTAACTCATCAAAATCCAGCTCTTCTTCATCTGTCTTCAAACTAACTTCCGTCTCATCACCAATGTCATCGACATTGTTTTCAAGCTGCTCTTGTTCGGGTTCAGCTTCAGCTGCTTGTTCATCCACAGAAGCATCTTGCTTAGCCGATTCTTGTTTGTTTTTTTTACTCATTGCTAACCTCAACATTAAGAAACCCAGCCATCAGCCGGCGTATTTTCGAACAAATGGGGATAGTACTGCGTTTTACAAGCCAGTGATCATAATTAAGCGAAATTTTTTCTTGATTTTAAAAAGCGCTTTCTTTGATGCGATGTCTTTAGCAAATCAAGCCCTGTCAAACATAGAGGTTGAACTATAGTTGCACAGGCCTGCTATGCCCATTACTAGGCAAGCATAAAAGCAGATAATTAGTCGCTTAAGGCGTTGGACAACATCTTTGCAGTCACGTCCACCACCGACACCACTTGATCATATGGCATTCGCGTCGGCCCCACGACTCCTAGCACGCCTACCCGCTGGCCTTCTTTTTCATACGGCATCGCCACCACCGAGCAAGCCTCAAGTGCTTCGTAGCCCGATTCCTCACCAATGTAAATGCTTACACCTTCGCCGTCTAAGCTTTTGCTAACCAAGTCCAACAGCACTCGCTTCGTATGAAAAGTATCCAGCACTCCTTTCAATTGGTCAGTTTGCTCAAAATCTGGCAAATCAATCAACTTGTCTTCACCGCTGACCAGCACTTCCGATGATGCATCGCCTTTATCGTCCAGCAACCCTTGTGCCATCTGCACGGCACTTTGCATTGCACTGTGCATGGAGTTGGAATCCATTTGCATTTTTTCTAGCAGGTCCTTGCGTACTTCTAACATTGATTTACGTGCATACGCTTCATTAAAGTAATT
>CALIFM010000305.1 GCA_938021685.1 uncultured Gammaproteobacteria bacterium
GGGCTCTTTGTATATTCGGCGGGTCGCCAATTTCACGCACCATATGCTTGAAGTAATGCCGAAAATGCGGTTGCACTTGATCAACAAAACGCCGCTCAAGACCGTATTCCGCAACAGTGCCAATCAGCATCGCCAAAGCCAAGCCACCTGCCATAAATAAGGCAATCAGCTTCAGAGATAAATTGCCTCTAAAGCGTTGCAAAGCGCGCTTTATTATCTCCATATTTTAATCAGACTGCGGCCGCAGCACCCATTGATAACCTTTTCCTCGCAAGGTAACGATCGGCTGCAAAGGCTTCAATTTATTGCGCAAACGGCTGACCAACACATCCACCGAGCGAGAAAATACATCTGCTTGCACACCGTTCACTTCATTCATGATGCCATCGCGGCTGATTACGGCACCATTTGACAAGCAAAACTGTTTCAGTAACACAAACTCGTGCCCTGTCAAAGCTAGCACCTGCCCTTCTAAGGTCGCCTGTTGACGAGCAATGTCCACCTGTAAATCACCAAAGTCATAATACTCAACAGAAGAAGCGACTGCTTGCGAATTACCCGCGCCGCGCTTTAAAACACGGCTAATACGTGCCACCAGTTCACGCGGATCAAAAGGCTTAGGTAGATAATCGTCCGCGCCCAACTCTAAGCCAACAATGCGATCGGTTACTTCACCTCGTGCGGTCAACATGATAATTGGAATTTGGCTAAACGCGCGCACTTCCTTGCACACCTCAAAACCATCTTTATCGGGCAGCATAATGTCCAATATCAATAAATCAAATGATTCATCACGTAGCTTTTGTAAGCCAACATCCGGGTGAGCCGCATGACTTAAGCTTAGCGCATGGCGCCCAAAATACTTCTGCAATGGCGCAGCCAAATCCGCATCGTCGTCAATCATCAGTATTTGCTTCATCGCCTAATTGTTATTTTTTATACCCAAAAGGCAAACTCCAGCAAGCTTGCACCTGCTGGAGTTGATACACACCACTTACTTTAAACTTACCCTTGATCAGATTCATGCTTGTCATCGTGGCCTTTATGGTGCCCACGACCAAAGCCCATCAAACCAAAACGCTTACCGCCGCGTTTTTCGATAAATTTGACCACCTTCTTTTGCTGCTGCTCGTCCAAGCTGTCATAAAAGTTAGCAAATGCAGCCACTGTTTCTGGCGCATTGGCATTCATCTTAGCTGCTTTCTCTTGCATCAGTTTCAGCGCTGTTTGCTGGTCAAACTGCTCGCCAAATAAATCCAGCATCGCTTGCTTATTCTGCTCACGACCCTCACGCATTATCTGCATCTTGCTCTGCACAGTTTGTTGCAGCTCTTTTAGTGCCACTTGCTGCGTATCAGTCAAATCCAGCTTCTTTGTCACTTTCTTGACCATACGCTCGCCGTGCTTTGCCATACGATCACCCTTGTGGCTACCGCTATTGGCGGCAACGCCGCTTGCAATACCCCCTGTAATCCCTAGGGCAGTGACGGCTGCAATCAAATATTTAGTTACTTTTCTCATCGGTTTAATTTCCTGTTTGGTTAATTGGAAAGCGTATTCTAAGCAAGCACTAGTAACAAAGCCTTGCGCACCTGTAACACTTTGTAACAAAATGTAACTGCTTTAGTCGACTATACAATTACGCCTCAACCCCTTTGACATGACCTGTTACCTTAGCTTGCGTATTGGTAATCGAAGGTGCAAAGAAATGCGCTAAGTTACTTTGCTCCTCTGCAGTTAGGGCATCTAGTTTAGTCAGCAAATACCCTAAAGCCACCTCACTGGCCCGCGTTGCACCATCATCCACTTTAAGGGCCAAACCCAAGCCTAAATCCGGAATTACTGCACCAAACACCCCTTCGGCGCCTGTTTTGACAATCACTTTACCTTGAGTTTGCTTAATCACCTCACTACAACAACGCTCACTTCCAGCAATCATTTGAGGGTATTTCGCGATTGCACTAAGCACTTGCCTCATAGCAATCGCAGTTGTATCACTTTGCTTTTCAGGCGCGGCAAACTGCGCCCAGCAGCGGGCAAAGGCATCCAGCGGCATTTGCGGCGCGGGCATGCCGCAACCATCGCGGTCCCAAACCATTTCCGACATCTTCACACCCGATAGATTACTTAGATGCGTTAGCCAAGATTGCTGTACTGGATGTTGATATTCTGAATAACCTTCAACTGGCAAGCCTTGATGTTTGGCCAAGCTCAACATACCTGTGTGCTTACCTGAACAATTATTGTGGGTTTTACTAGCCTCTCCTCCTGCACGCACCAAGCTTAGCTTTGTAGCTTCATTAATTGGCATCGCTGCACCGCACTCAAGCGCGTTTTCATCTAAACCTATTCTTTTTAGCCAACTTGCAACCGCCTGCACATGCATTGCCTCACCATTGTGCGATGCACAAGCCAAAGCAATCTCCTGCTCGCTTAAACCCAGTTCCTCAACCGCACCCGACTCAATCAGCGGCAATACTTGCAATAACTTCAGCGACGAACGCGGAAAAATCAACTGCGACACATCGCCCGCGCTGTGCAGCACCTTGCCTGTTGTATCTGTCACAACAAATGCCCCACGGTGCACAGATTCCACCGCGCCGCCACGCGTCACCTGCACCAAAATAGGGTTTGAATTGCTTATACTCATACCTGCTTCGCCAAAAAATATTGATACTGATGATTTAAACCGCACATAATATACAGTGCCAGATAAAGAGCGCTAGGCACACGAATTTAAACCTAAACCCATTGATGGGCCATTATGACACTGCAAAGCTTAAATTTCGACAACCGTTTCTTACATCAATTGCCTGTTGACCCACTGCAAGGAATTGGCCGCCGCCAAGTCGTGGGGGCTTGCGCGTCCAGAATAAAGCCAACCGCTGTTGCAGCCCCAAAACTGATGGCGCATGCCCAAGAAGTGGCCGACTTACTCAATTTAAGCCCGCAAGACTGCGCCTCCCCTGAATTCACCCAAGCTTTTGTAGGCAATAAGCTGCTAGATGCAATGGACCCTTATGCTTGTTGCTATGGCGGTCATCAATTTGGAAACTGGGCCGGGCAACTGGGCGATGGCCGTGCCATCAATCTAGGTGAAATTATCAATCAACAAGGGCAGCGTTGGGCCTTACAACTTAAAGGCGCAGGCCAAACGCCGTACTCGCGCAGCGCCGACGGCTTGGCTGTGCTGCGCTCCAGCGTACGCGAATTTTTATGCTCCGAAGCCATGCACCATTTAGGCGTGCCCACTACTCGCGCGCTGAGCTTGATTCTAACAGGCGAAAAAGTGCTGCGTGACATGCTGTATGACGGTCATCCTGAATATGAACAAGGCGCAGTAGTCTGTCGCGTCGCGCCCAGCTTTACACGCTTCGGCAGTTTTCAGATTCACGCCAGCCGTGGCGACACCAAGGTGCTGCAGCAATTAATGGATTACACCATCACCACCGATTTCCCCCATTTAGGCACACCCAGTAAAGCCGTTTATATCGAATGGTTCAATGAAGTAGTTGAGCGAACGGCGCAAATGATTGTCGAATGGATGCGCGTGGGATTCGTACACGGAGTGATGAACACCGACAACATGTCGATCTTAGGCCTGACCATTGATTACGGCCCCTATGGTTGGCTAGAGCCTTTCGACCCAAACTGGACACCGAACACTACCGATGCCGAGCACCGCCGATATCGCTTTGGGCAACAACCACAAATAGCACACTGGAATTTGGTGCAATTGGCCGAAGCCTTGGTGGCAGTGATCGGCGAAGTTGAACCACTGCAAGCGATTATCAACGACTACCCACGCCTCTATCAACAAGGTTGGCAAACCATGATAGCAACAAAATTGGGCTTACAAGCTTATGGCGGCGAGCAAGACTTAGCACTGTTCAATGACCTACACCAAAGCCTGCAAGTGATAGAAACCGACATGACCTTATTCTTTCGCTGCCTAGCCAACTACAATTTCAGCCCTGAGCAAGCTAAAGCCGCCAGCGATGCTCAGCTAGTCGACATCATCAGCGCTGCCTATTATCAGCCGCGCACTGAAAGCAGCGATCAAGACATGGCCGCATGGCTGCGCCGCTACAACGAACGCTTAGCACAAGATACGCACAGCCACTCAGTACGCCAACAAAGAATGAACCAAGTGAACCCCTTATATGTAATGCGCAACTACTTGGCACAGCTGGCCATTGACGAGGCCGACCAAGGTGATTTTGACAAAGTGCACGAGCTGCTTGAAGTGATGCGTCAGCCATATACCGAACAAATAGGCAAAGAAGAATATGCGCAAAAACGCCCTGATTGGGCGCGTGAGCGCGTCGGCTGCTCAATGCTGTCTTGCAGTTCCTAGCCTAATCAATAGCAATGAAAACCCAACATTTAACTACTCCACAGCAAGCGCAAGCATGGTGTAAAGAAGCCCGCAAGCAAGGCAAAACCTTGGGCTTCGTGGCCACCATGGGCGCCTTGCACGAAGGGCATTTAAGTTTAATTCGCGCAGCTCACAAAGCTTGCGATCAAGTAGTGGTAAGCATCTTTGTTAACCCTTTGCAATTTAACAACCCTGAAGATCTCGACAAATATCCACGTGACCTGGCAACCGACATCGAACTGCTACAAGCAAACCAAGTGGCCATGGTGTTCACTGGCGAGGCAGATGACTTTTATGCCGATGTCGAATCCTTATACGATTTAGAGCCGCAAGACCCTGGCATTTATGCCGAGGGGATGGAAGGCGCGCATCGCCCAGGCCACTTTGCAGGGGTGCGCGAAATCGTGCAGCGCTTATTTAGCTTTGTGGGGCCCTGCATGGCCTTCTTTGGCGAAAAAGATTTTCAGCAAGTGCAAATTATTAAGCAGCTGGCTGCTGAAATGGACGGCATTAAGGTCATTGCCTGCCCTACTTCGCGTGAAACATCGGGTCTGGCCCGTTCCTCACGCAATGCGCGCTTAAGCAAAGCTGGGCTGCAGCAAGCTGCGATTGTCTATCAAGCGCTGAGTGCTGCACGCAGTGCTTGGCAAAAGCACGAACGCTTAGCCCCTGCGCTACGTCAAGAAATGCTACAAGTGCTGAATGCACAAGAAGCCGATTGGGAATATGCCGAAGTGATCGACCCCGACAACTGGAGCACGGTCACGCCTGATGCCGCACTGGAACAGGCGTGCGCATTGATCGCAGTCAACATCGAAGGTGTGCGCTTGATTGATAACTTGCTGCTTTCAGAGGCTATCGACGATATAGAAAACTAAGCGCTAGTCCAGCGTGCTGATAAGCGCTAAAGCACGTCAATTACTTTGCTATCTGCTTGATCACTAAAACCCGCATCGATCACCTTCTGAAAGTGTGCCTGCGCTTGATCGCCCAAAGGTACGGCTTGGCCCACTTTTTTCGCCAACTCCACGCCGTATTTAGTATCTTTCAAACGCCAATAGGCGCTAAACGCCACGTCTTGATCGTGCTTTGCGTCTAGCATCTTCTGACTGGAGCCCAACACATTTGGGCTAGCCGCCGCACCCAAGCCCAAAGCTTTAACTACTAAATCTAAATCCAGCCCTGCTTTTTTAGCAATCAATAATCCCTCAGCAACCGCTGCAATTTGCACGGCTCCCATCAAGTTCACCATCAACTTATAAGCGGTGCCTGCACCTACATCGCCAAAATTTAGTTGCATTTGCGAAAAGGCAGGCAACACTGCTTGTGCTTGCTCTATCACTTGCTGGCTGCCGCCCAAAAACAAAGTTAATTTACCCGCAGCGGCAGCATCGGGCAAACCCGTGACAGGACAGTCTAAATACGACATATTGCAAGCCTCAACCTGCTGCGCAAGCTCCAGCACCCAGTCATGCGATAAGGTAGAGCATTCGATCGCTATACAGTCCGTCGCCACATCAGCAGCTAATGCGCCCTCATCCCCCAGCCAGACAGCTTTAGACGCCACATCATCACCCACCATGGCAATGATAAATTCAGCGTCCTGCGCCGCTTGTTTAGGTGTTGCTGCTGCCACCGCACCCTGCGCTACTAGCGCAGTTACTTTTTCAGGGCTACGGTTATATACCTTCACCTCATGACCTTTTCCCAACAGGCAGCCAATCATGCTGCTGCCCATACTACCTGCCCCTAAAAACGCTACTGTTGCCATGATGAAATAATGGTTAATACTAAAAACTGCAATCTGCTATACAACACAGGCACATCAAAATAGTAAAAGCCTTACGAAAAGCTGCTACTAAAGGCCGCCAACTGCTCTAGCTTTTGTAACGCTTTACCGCTGTCTAAGGTCACCCGCGCCAAGTCTACGCCTTCAGCCAAGCTCGGCGCTTCGTCGCCAGCGTATAAGGTTGCACCCGCATTTAAAGCCATCATGTCATAGGCCGCACCTTTTTCACCCGATAAGGCGCTTTTAATCAGCGCTAAGCTTTGCTTTGAATCAGCAATTATTAATGGCTGTGCACTTTGGCGCTTAATGCCGAAGTCTTCGGGCTTGACTATTACCGTCTCTAGTAGCTGACCGTCTTTAAATTCAGCTAAGGCGGTATCTGCCGCAATGGACAATTCATCCATGCCATCGTCTGAATGCACCACTAAAGCGTGTTGGCTGCCCAAACGCCCTAGTACCTGCGCCATCGGCTGCACCCACTCCCGCGCAAAGACGCCCGTCAGCTGATGAGTCGCACCCGCTGGGTTCGTCAAAGGCCCGAGCAAGTTAAACACCGTGCGCACGGCAATTTCTTTGCGGGTGGCAATTGCATGGCGCATTGCACTGTGGTGCGTGGGAGCAAACATAAAGCCAATCTGGCATTCATCAATGCACTGCGCCACTTGCTCTGGCGTAATGCTGATGTCTACGCCCGCCGCCTCCAGCACATCCGCACTGCCAGAATTACCCGATGCCGCGCGGTTGCCATGCTTGGCCACCGTACCGCCTGCCGCTGCCGTTACAAATGCACTGGCGGTCGACACATTGAACAGCTTAGCTCCATCTCCGCCCGTACCCACCGTATCAATAATCTTGTTGGCTTTAATCCCCACAGGCGCAGCCAAGCTTTTCATAATGGTGGCTGCACCCACAATTTCATCCACACTTTCACCCTTGATAGCCAAAGCAACCAAAAACCCGCTGATTTGCGAAGGCGTAGCTTCACCACCCATTATCAAAGCCATTACATCTTGCATTTGTTGTTGGTTTAAAGACTGCCCTTGCATCAGGGTTTTAAGTGCGCTTTGAATGTCCATGAAGAAAATTAATGCTGGTTAAGTTCGTGTCTTAATCGTACTGCAATTTCACATGCATGTGCAGCTGTATGCCACATGATTTTAAAACAATCTAGGCAACCGACAAGCTAGCTGCTTGTGCACAACAAGCTAATGTTTGCTGCAAGGCATCGGCCGTTTCTTCCCCCTTAGTTTTCAAGTGCTCTGCAAAAAAGTCGCTATGTGCTTCGTGCTCATGAAAATGATGCGGAGTTAACACAGCATAGATAATCGGCACCTCTTGCTCAAGTTGCACCTGCATCACGCTGTTCAGCACCGCTTGGGCGACAAACTCATGCCGATAAATACCGCCATCGGTGATCAAACCAGCCAGCAAAATGGCATCATATTGCCCGGTTTTAGCACGCAGCTTGGCCTGCAGCGGCATTTCTAAGCTGCCCGGTACAGTCACGGTGTCTACCTGCTCTGCGGCAAGGCCGTGAGTAGCGGCTTGTTTAAAAAAATGATCGATTAATGACTTAACCAAAGGCGCGTGCCAGCTGGCTTGGATTAAGCAAATATGCTGCTGGCTAAGTGAAAAAGGCGAGACTGACATGGAATGATCCTCAAAAAGTTGATGGATCAGGGCACACTTTAAGCATCATCAAGCCCACTCAAAACTTGAGCTTAGCAGTAACGCGCAAAGCTGATCTTCTTTCATCCGGACTATACCGTCGGCTCAGGATTCACACCTGATCTGCTGACCCAAGCCCAACTATCAAAATGGGACTTAGCGCTCGCGGGCTGATCGTTAAGATTCACCGCCGGTGGGGAATTGCACCCCGCCCTGAAGACACATGTGATGCTAGCCAATGCTTGCTCAGCGGTCAAGCCACATTTTTCTCGATTTAATCAGTCTACTAAACCACTTAGCTTTTATAAGCAAGGTGCTGCTCTACTCTTTTGATATGCTCAAGAACCGCTTGCTTTTCATCCTTACAAAATTGTTCAATCGACGGTCGAAATCGCCCATCATCGACCCAATGCGCTGAGTGGGTTAACACAGGGTTAAATCCGCGCGCTATTTTGTGTTCTCCCTGCGCACCTGGCTCAAACAAACTTAAACCGTGCTCAATACAATGTTCAATACCTTGGTAATAACACAGCTCAAAATGTAACCCGTCAATGCGCTGCGAGCACCCCCAATGGCGGCCATACAGCACCTTGTCGCCCTGATACATCAAGGCCGCTGCCACACTGGTACCATCCACATCGCCCATCACCAAAATAAGGCGCTCACCCAATACTTGCGCAACCTCCTCAAAAAAGGCTTGGCTAAACACAGGCTGGCCCCATTTACGTTCATAGGTAAGTGTATAAAAATGGCAAAAGTCTTGCCAATCTTGCTGTGTAGCAGTTAAGCCATTTAGGCGACGTACCTGTACCCCTGACGTTTGCACTGCGCGGCGCTCTTGGCGAATATTCTTGCGTTTCTTAGCACTGAGCTGCGCCAAAAAATTATCGAAATCAATATACCCTTGATTATGCCAGTGATATTGGCAATCATGCCGTGCAAGCATACCCTGCTCTGTTAACGTGGCTTGCTCTTGCATGGTCGGGAACAAAAAATGCACCGAGCTAGCCTTCAGCTGCTTAGCCACTGCAAAACAAGCTTGTACCAATAAAGGCTGAATTTCATCTTTACGCTCAGGCAAAGCCAGCAGCCGCTGACCAAATACCGGCGAGAAAGGGATGCCGGCGACTAGCTTGGGGTAATAATGTAGGCCATTGCGCTGATATGCATCGGCCCATGCATGATCAAATACAAACTCACCCCATGAATTGTGCTTTTCATACAAAGGCACGGCACCCAATAATTGATCACCTTCAGTTGCCGTTATATAGCGTGGCAACCACCCGACTTCAGGGCCCACAGCGCCCGTGGTTTCCATCGCTAACAACACTTCATGTTGTAACAAAGGGTGCGCATCATCCAACAAAGCATTCCACTGCACAGCATCAACGTCCGTCAAACTGCCACGTGCACTTAATTCTATGCTCACCTTTTGTTGCACCTAAAATCCATCTTGCTCATCAACGATGTACTCTACCCATTGTGCTTCTGGCACTTCGTGTTCGCTGCGGCACCACTGCCCTACCGAAATTCCGGCTGCTTGTATTTCTTGAGTATTGCCCGCCAGCAGTGGATGCCAATCATACAGTGGTTTACCTTCATGGCGTAAACGATAAGCGCAAGTTTTAGGCAGCCAACTAAAATGGGCTTTATTATGGCGATCGATCACAAAGCAGTTGGTCTTATGTTCGGCGCGCTGTGGGTACACTTTACAACGGCAACTGGTCGTGTCCAAAAATTCGCAAGCGATAGACGTAAACACCACCTCTTCGCTGTCTTCGTCCTGCAATTTTTGCAAGCAACAGCGACCACAACCATCGCACAATGCCTCCCACTCTTGATCAGTTAATTGATCAAGGTCTTGCTGCCAAAAAGGTTTATTCATATTAAAAGTGAAGCAAAAGCCACAGCGTATATAAGGCTAAGCGGCGCTTTGGTCCTCAGCCGATGCTTCAAAATCAATGGCAGCTTTAATCAATCGTTGTGTATAAGTCGCTTGCGGCCGGTTAAACACCTGCTCGGCCGTGCCATGTTCCACCACCTTACCTTGCTTAAGCACCATAATATCGTCACTTAAGGCACGCACTACCGACAGGTCATGACTGATAAACAGGTAAGCCACATTATGTCTACGCTGCAGCTGCGCAAGCAAATCCACAATCTGCGCTTGTACCGTGCGATCTAGCGCCGAAGTAGGCTCATCCAACACCAACAGCTCTGGCTGCATAATCATCGAGCGCGCAATCGCAATACGCTGACGCTGTCCGCCTGAAAACTCATGCGGATAACGAAACCGTGTGGCTGGATCAATATCCACTTCTTCCAGCAAGTTAATTACTCGCTCGGCCCGCTCTTGCTCCGTGCCTATACCGTGTGCCTCTAAGCCTTCAGCTACAATCTCTGCTACGCTTAGGCGTGGACTGAGTGAACCATAGGGATCTTGAAACACCATTTGCATGCGCGGCCGCAACACCTGCATGGCTTTGTTGTTTAATCCATCAATACGCTCGCCTTGAAAGCGAATAACTCCTTCACTATTGAGCAAACGGATTAGCGCCAATGCTAAAGTTGTTTTGCCCGAGCCGCTCTCGCCCACAATTCCTAGCGTCTGCCCTGCTTGCAACGACAAACTCACCTCGTCTACGGCTTTAATATGATCAACCGTTTTTTTGAACAAACCCTTTTTAATCGGAAACCATACCCTCAAATCATCACAAGCAATGCAGGCTGCCGAAGATGGAGCATTTGAAGTTTCATCTGCTGGGCGCGGCTGAGGTGCAGCAGATAGCAGCATTTGGGTATACGGATGCTTAGGCTCTGCAAACAGTGCTTTGCTTGATCCCGTTTCGACTACCTTGCCTTGTTGCATCACTACTACACGATCAGCTACCTTTTCAACCATAGCTAAGTCATGCGTAATCAGCAAAATAGCCATGCCCATTTCTTGTTGCAGTTGTCCAAGCAAGGCTAAAATTTCCGCCTGCACTGTTACATCCAGCGCAGTGGTGGGTTCATCAGCAATCAATACATCGGGCGTATTGGCCAAAGCCATCGCAATCATCACGCGTTGCCGCTGACCACCCGATAACTGATGTGGGTAGCTACTTAATCGGTCTTCGGGGCGGTAAATGCGCACCTTATGCAGCAAATCCAGCACCGCATCGTGCAATGCTTGGCCGCTCAAGCTTTGGTGCAGC
>CALIFM010000306.1 GCA_938021685.1 uncultured Gammaproteobacteria bacterium
TGGTTTTAGCGAGGCTGCTGGCCACAAACTTGCCTTTGAATAAAGAAGCCGGACTGATTAGTCCGGCTTTTTAGTTAATACTGGTTGAAGCTGTGATGTTAGCCAGTTAGTTGTAAGAACTTCATTTGATTATTCCAGGCAAGAATGCGGCTGACTTCAATCAGTTGTTTAAGATTAATGCGCGGCGGTAGCGCGCCAGTGAGTATTTGCTTCTGAATAGCGGGTGCCAGGGTGATAAGGGTAATGCGCCGCAGCATCACTTGGCTACTGATGCCCAGCTGGACAGCTAACTTCACGGCTTTGAGTTTAGGCTCTTGCTCAAAGGCCTGCTTCCATTGATAAGCTTTCTTGAGAGCATCAATAATAATGGGGTCGAGTTTACCTTGACTAAGTACTAGGTCATTGCCGTTCTCATCAAGAATAAAGCGTCGCCCATCAATGCGTTTAATTTGTACGTTAACGGTAATCAACAGTCGATTAGCTGAGGCCTGTACGTCAGGCTGATAATGCAATGTAGGCCTAGAAGCTGCCGCACTCTTCGACGCGGAACTAGGCTCAACATGGCCACTCTCATTTTCAAGTGACTTCGCTTTAAGGCTAACACACAGCTCATCGAGCTTAGCCTGATCCACTTCCACGACCATCTTATCAGGCGCCAGCGTCACCTTGCTAAGCAAGGCTCGATAATGTCGATGTTGCTTATGTTCAGACCAAGCGGCAAAAAAACCAAAGGCTTGCTTATCAACGCCATGACCGCTATTACCTCCATCACAGCGTTCCTGAATTTGGCGGTCTAAGACTGCCATTACTAACTGCTCAATCTGTATCGCATTGACTGACTTAAGGGAACAGTTGCCATAACCGTGTTTGATCGCTTTCTGGCTGACGTAATAGCGAATGTGTTTGATGTATCCATCGCCTACCTCAGCACGTATCTTCTTCTGCGAAGTAGACGGACTCATGGCATAGCCTTGATGATGGCGTAGCCTGCCTTGCAGCAGAAAGGGTGAGTGTTTGCGCGTTGCCTTACTTTCTTGAGAAGCAATGGCCTGCTGCACCTGATCCCAGAGGTCTTGTTCAATAATGGCATTATGCTGCCCCTCATAGACTTTGTCTTTATGCTTAATCTTGCCAATATAGATGGGGTTAGTGAGCATTCGATATAGATGTTTGGGGGTTAGTGGCTTACCGCCATGCTGCTTACCCGTCTGGCTCACCCACTGCTTAGTCGTAAACCCTTCATCCGTAAATTGGGCACTCAGTGCCAGTAGCGAAGCTTGGCCGTCTTCAATGGCAGACTTAGCATAGCGTCTATAGAGTTTCCGCACTAAGTTCGCCTCATTCTCAATCACCACCAACTTATGGTCATCCACGGCATAGCCCATGGGCGGTGACCCACCCATCCACATGCCTTTCTGCTTTGATGCAGCAATCTTGTCGCGGATACGCTCCCCTGTTACCTCCCGCTCGAATTGGGCAAAGGATAACAGTACATTGAGCGTAAGCCTGCCCATTGAGGTAGACGTGTTGAACTGCTGGGTCACAGACACAAAGCTAACATCGTGTTCATCAAAGAGCTCGATTAGCTTAGAGAAGTCGGCCAGTGAGCGAGATAAGCGATCCACCTTATACACAATCACCACATCAATGGCCCCATATGCGATGTCATCCAGTAATCGAATCAAGGCAGGGCGTTTGGTATTGCCTCCTGTAAAGCCGCCATCATCATACAAGGTATCCACCACCTGCCAACCTTCATGTTGTTGGCTGCGGATATAGGCCTCAGCGGATTCACGTTGTGCATCCAAGCTATTAAAGTCTTGCTCAAGGCCTTCCTCATGAGACTTGCGGGTATAGATGGCGCAGCGCAAAGGTTTCTTTGTGTCGCTAGGTAAATGTGGGTTAGTCATGGGTATAAACCAAACAAACCTAGTGGCTCGAGTGCAGCTTGTTGACTCCAAAGAATCTAGGCCCTGACCAGTGCGCCCCAGTAATCAGCTTAGCAATCTGCGTAAGGCTACGATACTCTTTGCCATGATAGAGATAGGTTCCATCAATCACAGTAACTTCATGGTCATGCCCATGCCAGTGACGTACCAGCTTAGTACCTGATTGCAGTTTCCTGGAACCGGCTGGTATGGGTGCTGATTTAAGTGCGGCTCCCTTAGTAACTTCTAGTTCCCCGCCGCGTAGCAGTTGCTTCAGTAATATAGTCGTGTCGCTGTCCAATCCGCCGTTGACCTTGGCTTGGGCGGTGAAGGCCAGCTCATGCAATAATAAAGAAGGCGTAGGTGGTAAGCTTTTACGAGGAAAGTGACACAGCCAAAGTGCCTTAAGCTCACCTCGTTTCAGGCTTTGAAGGCAATTAGGATAATTGGCTATATCAGTTAGGTGTAGTGCTGGGGCTTTATCAGTTGTTGCGTTCATTCAATAGCATTCTTGGTTTGTATTTTGACAAGCACATGAACGCTCTGTTTGACGGTAAAGTCAAGTTGTTGCAAAAGGTAGTTGCTGCCATTAGCAACACCAACGCTTATGTTTTTTATTGAAAAGCCTATCCATACCGAGAAACTGGGCATCTAGATAATTAATATGGCTACCCTTTGCTATTGTTATGGATTGTGTAAAAGCATCCACCTGATCATCATGGCGTACATTGGGAAATTGGGTCACTTCACGGATAAAGTCATCCAGCCATGGTGCGCTTTCGGGTAGATGTACGAAACCGCTTTCGACTATTCCGCTTACACTTTGTGCGCGAATAATCTTATCCCCAACAGGCGAATGTTCTGTGGTAGGTAGGTGATTGTGACGAAGCTCATCGATCAGATGAATGCTGCCAGGACACTTTTCGATCACAAGTTGGTCTGGTTTAAACAGCTGGTATAAAGATTCAATTTTTTCTATCAGTTGCTTAGACCGATGTTTGCCTCGATACACGTCCAAGATAAAGTATTGCTTGTCTTTAATGCCCAAAGTAACACAGGCAGAGTAATCTGAGCCCTCGTCATCAGTCAGGGCAGTGTCCCAACTTTGAATAATGGTTTCTATACCGTAATCCCATTGGTTGAAATGAGGCGAGCGGCAGGCATCATAAAGGCTTTGATCGTACTGAGTAAACCAGTCTTCGCGCAAAATTGAAGACTTGTTTGACTCCGGTGATTGTTGGTACTGACTGGCAAACACAGAGCCGCCCATGTTGGGTTTTACTTGATTTAATTGCTCTAATGACTCTTGTTTAGGATGAAGTGCCTCACCTTGCTTGCGGGTATAGAAGGCAGCCCCACTGTAGCTGGACAGCTCATGGCGCTCATCCTCTTCGGCAAT
>CALIFM010000307.1 GCA_938021685.1 uncultured Gammaproteobacteria bacterium
AGCGATAATAAATGGCCAATGCATTGGTGGTTTCCTCTTCCACTACGGAGAACAGAATTTTTTCATCCAGCTCAAGGCCTAGCGTGTTGAGATGACGGTCAAGTTGCTCGTGTGCGTCGTCATCGGAATATGCAGTGGCGCGTGGCAATTCATATTTGCCATCGTCATTTTGACATAGATAGATACTGCTATTGCGATCCAATACCACGCCAATACTGGTTTTTTGTTCTTTGTCGCCAATCGCAGCTAGTGCTTTTTGAGCCATGCCGACTGAAAAATAGTTGCCTTGAAAATAGCCAAGCGGTAGCTGTGGTGACTGATCAAAAGCCGTTACTTCACCCAGCAAGATGTAGTGGTCGCCGGCATCAATCACTTTATGCATGTTGCAATCCAACCAGGCGCAGCTGTCCGTGAAAATAGGGCAACCGCTGGCTTTGCTGATCCACGGGGTTTGCTCAAAGCGGTCTTCGATGGGGCTGGCAAAGGTGTTAGAAAGTTGCTGTTGCGACTCGGCTAAAATATTAACCGCATAATGCTTAGCTTTGATAAAGATATCGCAACAGTTGGCATCTTTGGCGATGCATACCAGTACCAAAGCCGGATCGAGTGATACAGATGTAAATGAATTAGCGGTAAACCCTAGTGGCTCGCCATCATCAGTTAGGGTGGTGATAATAGTCACCCCTGTTAAAAATTGCCCTAAGGTCTTGCGCAATAATTGTCTGTCAAATTTAGTCATTGCTCACCCTGCAAAAAGTCGAGTAGTACATGGTTGGTTTGTTCGGCATCAACATAAGGTGTCATGTGGCGAGAATTTTCAATGATGGCACAATGTGCCCCGTTTACTTCATTAGCCATTGCAATGCTCATGTCAGGTGTAGAGTTTGAATCAAGTTCACCAGTTAAAAATAAACAAGGGCAGTTTAGCTGAGCCAGCTTGCCTACGTAAAGGCGGTCCGATTCAACAAATACACGATAAGTGGTGGCATAGCCTTCGGTGTTAGCTTGCTGTAAATATCTGCGCAGTGTCTCGCGCTTTGCAATGTGCTCGTCAGATAAAGGTGTATCACCAAACCAGCGTTGCATGGTGACATCCAGTTGCTTGCTAGGGCCATATTTGCGCGCATCTTGGACTCGTTCCAGTGCCGCTTGTTGTGCCGCTTCAGGTCGACAATAAACGGCATTAAGTGGTGCAATATGGCTAACGTACTGTGGATATCGCAGTGCATAACCAATGCTAATTAAGGCCCCTGTTGAATGGCCAATGACGGCCATTTGTTGAATCCCAAGGTGCGCCCGCAACTCTTCAATCTGCATAATGTAGTGGCTTAAAGTAGCATTTTGCGCTGGCAATGGGCTGTCACCGTGGCCCAGTAAATCATAGCTTACGCTTTGGTGTTGTGTGCTAAAGGCGTCAATCTGTGGTTGCCAAATGTCTTTGCCAAGGCCCACACCATGGGCAAAGGCCAAGATGGTTTTGGTGGCATTGATTTCGCCGTCTATACAGCCATCAAGTCGATAGGCCGTACCTGCTTTGGTATAGCGAACGTGAGTAGGAGCGGAATTTTGTCTCATGCTAAATACAGGACCAGCTAGTGTGCTAAATAATTTAATGGCCGAGCGCTGAAATCGCACTCAATACATTCACAGACACCGTTTAGCCTCACTGCCTGCCGCTTGAGACCAAGTTAGCTTATTAGTGCCATAGATTATTGTCAATAATTTAATCTATGCCTCTAGGTGCTTAGCTCGCGGCAACTTTGTCCATAAATCGGGCAAGCTTAAGGTCTTTTTCGGTCACGCCGTTAGCATCATGGGTAACGAGATTGACCTCAACAGTCTTGTACACATTACTCCATTCTGGGTGGTGGTCATGCTGCTCAGCATGCATCGCTACACGAGTCATAAACGCAAAGGCTTCATTGAAGTTTTTAAACACAAAGGTCTGTTTTAGCTTGCCATTCTTGAGATGCCAATTCGGTAGTTTTGCTAAGGCTGCTTGGCATTGTTCGGTGGTGAGTGCGTTCATGGGTTTTCATTCTGTGAGTTTGTTTTGATTGTAGCACTTAGATGGCTTGATTCGGTAACTTGAGCGCCTTGCAATATTATCAATAAGGTATAATGGGCTGCCTTATTTTTTGCAGTATTTGGTGATCATGGAAAACCGCTTAAAGCAGCTCTTAGATCAAAAAGGCACCTTGCTGGCTGACGGGGCAACAGGGTCTAATTTATTTGAAATGGGCTTAATGACGGGCGATGCGCCCGAGCTATGGAATATCGATTTCCCTGAGAAAATCCGTGCCCACTACCAAAGCTTCGTGGATGCCGGTTCCGACATCATTTTAACCAACACCTTTGGAGGCACACGTTATCGCTTGAAACTGCACCAAGCACATGATCGGGTAGAAGAGCTGAATGTCGCTGCTGTCCAATTACTGCGTGAATGTACTAAAGGAGCAAGCCGTGATGTTATCGTCGCCGGCTCGATAGGCCCAACGGGCGAGATATTAGAGCCTTCTGGTACCGTAAAGATCGAGCAAGCTGCCGATGCTTTTAGCGAACAAGCCTTGGCGCTGAAAAAGGGTGGCGTGGACGTATTATGGATTGAAACCATTTCATCGCGCGAAGAGATGCAGGCAGCTATTCAAGGTGCATCAGTGGCCGAGTTGCCTATCGTTACCACACTTAGTATCGATACCAATGGCCGGACCATGATGGGTTTAACGCCAGCGGATGTGGTGGAGCTGGGTAGTAGCTTACAGCCCAATCCTTATGCCATTGGCACCAATTGCGGTGTAGGCGCCAGTGAAGTGGTGGCAGCAGTGCTGAATATGAGAACAGCGGCAGATAAACTCGGCGTAGATCCCATTATTATAGCCAAGGCCAATTGTGGCGTGCCCGAATATGTCGATGGTAAAATTGTATATAACGGTACTCCACAGATTATGGCTGACTATGTACGTTTGGTAACTAATGCAGGGGCCAACATCATTGGCGGCTGCTGCGGTACAAGCCCGGATCATGTGAAGGCGATGCGTGAGGCAATGGATGCGCATACCAAAGGCGATGCGCCCGATTTAGAAACCATCACTAAAATGTTGGGCGATGTGTCAACAGGAGCGAAAGCGCAGCTACGCGGTGAGATGAGCGTACAGGCGGGTGCTACGGGCGAAGGAGCTGGCCATAAGCGGCGTTCGCGGCGGCGTAGCCAAGCTTAAAAAATAGGTTGAGCAGGCTAAATTACTCAGCTAGCTCTATCATTTTAAAATCTTCTTTCTCAGCAAAGCAATCCGGACATACCCAATCATCGGGTACGTCCGCCCATGCTGTGCCAGCAGGGATGCCGTCTTCTGGCCAGCCTTCGGCCTCATCATAGATAAGGCCGCAGATCACACACATCCATTTTTTCATCGCAAGATCTCAGTTAGATTAGATCGCCAAAGCGTATTTCGCAGCTACCCATTGGTGAAAGTGATGGCTGGCATTGTCCATTACCGGCGAAAATACGCCGCCATTATAGGCCGGAGAGTTGCGTCCTTGCTGCATGCCTTCGACTACAAACACATCTTCATTAAACACTTCGCGCCATGCCTCGAGTGTGGCCGCTCGGCACTGTGCATGCGATTCCTGCGTGGATTCTTCACCGACAGTATAAATTTGTAAGCGCTCAGTAGTACGATCATGTGCTGTGGGTTCTAAAATCATGGCGAAGGCATGATCGGCCTGCAAGCCCAGCAACACGTTGGGATAAAATGTAATGTACTCAGCGGTGGAAAGTTTTTCCAGTGGCCAATCAGGAAATGAATCTAACTGTGTGCCTGCAGTTTCTGACAAAGTATAAGCTACACTGCCTTGACCTGAGAAGCGATCTTCAACCATGATGTTGTAGTGGTCTTCCATCTTTGAATACGAATTCAAGCCTGGGTGGATATAGGGCAAATGGTAGGACTCAGAATAGTTCTCCACCGCCAGCTTCCAGTTGCACTTAACTTCGATGTCAAGCGCGCTAAAATCTTCGGGGACACGCAATAGATCAAAGCCATCTGGTCCCACAAATTCTTCCCAGCGTTGGGTTAAGGGCTTGGCATAAGTGTTAAATTCTGGCGCGTCGCCTGATAAATTGATAAACACCATGTCCATCCAAATATGGCTGCGTACTGCTTTTAAACCGTGCTTGCTGCAATCCATGCTGTCAGTTTGATGGATATTAACACCGCCAATGTGCGGTGTGGCTTTGAGCTCACCATCGAGATTATAAGTCCAAGAATGATAGGGACATACCAACATGGTAGGCACGGCTTTTTCTTCTTGCACCAAGCGCATGCCGCGGTGGCTGCACACATTGTGAAACACTTGTATGTCACCGCTTTGATTGCGAAAGATAACTAAAGGCAGGCCCATGAAATCCACTGGCTTGACATAGCCGTCTTGCGGCAACTCGCTGGTAAAGGCCAAGGCAGCCCAAGTAGGCGTAAATACGTGGTCGCGTTCAAAGGCTAATGACTCAGGACTATTATAAGCGCTATTTGGCATGCCAGTGGCTTGCTCGATATCATTTTTAACAGCATCGAGCTCGGCTTGGGTTAGAAGTGACATGGTTAATTGATCTCGGTCTTGTATAGTTGCGTCAATATTAAATCACGTACTAAGCCCAAGGGAAGCGCAAAAATGTACGGTGATACATTTTTAGAGGCGAGTAGTTGTTTAAAAAAGCAAGTTTTATGCGGTATGGGGTTTAGTGGCCGTGACCAACGCGCGGCGCGGCGCGGGATAGCCTTCTATGGTTTTGCTTGGGTCTTTAGGGTCGAGGCATTGCTCAAGTGATTCAAACTGCATCCATGGAGTGGCACGTTGCTCATCCAGCGTGGTGTCAGACTCGTCTTGTACTTGTGGGTCGATAAATCCGGCGCGCTCCAGCCATTCACATAGCACAGTAGTGTTAGGAATAAACCATACATTGCGCATACGGGCATAACGCGCCTTAGGCACCAGCAGCTGGCCATGTTCGGGTGCAATCACTAAGGTTTCCAGTACCAGTTGCCCGCCAGGTTTGAGTGCGCCGAAGCACTCTAAGAAATGATCAAACACGCTGCGACGGTGGTATAGCACACCCATTGAAAACACCGTGTCGAAGGCGTTCAGCCCCTTGGGCACTTCTTCTAAAGTAAATGGCAAGCAGTACACGGGCAGGTCATCGGGTAAGTAACGGCGGATCGCCATGAATTGCACCATAAACAGCCAGCTTGGGTCTACGCCCACCACCAACTTCGCACCCCCTGCGGCCATGCGCAGGCTGAAGTAGCCATTGGCACAGCCAATATCTAGTACCATTTTGCCATCTAGAGGTGCGATTTTTTCTTCAATGCGCGCCCATTTGTAATCAGAGCGCCACTCTGTATCTATGTGTGTGCCAAATACTTCAAATGGCCCTTTGCGCCACGGTATCAACCGTTGCAGGCTTGCCGTTATCTGTTTGCGTTGCGTTTCGTTAATATTGGGACTGCTTAGTGTAATTCGAGGCTGATCAAGCAATGCAGTGCAATTTTTAATCGTGGGCAGGGTTTGATAAGCGCTGAGCCATCTTTCAAGGTTGCCATTGTTGAGCGCTGCGATATGTGCTTTGATCTGTGTATCAACTGAGTGGCCCCAGTTAAATTGCGCTGCTTGCAAGGCGGCAGCAAGCTGCGGTGTGCGTAGTGCTTTATATAAATCTGTGGCCATAAATGATGCTAGGTTTTAATCGCCACAAACGATTTAAAGTTGAGGCACTGAAACCAAACGTCGGCTTGCTTAAAGCCGGCCTGCTGCAAGCGCTCTAAATGCTGTTCAGTGGTGTCGGTGATCAGCACGTTTTCCAGTGCGCTGCGCTTTTGGCTAATCTCTAGCTGCGAGTAACCGTTCTGCCGCTTGAAGGCATGATATAGCGCCATCATGTTGTGTTCTGTGGTGTCGTCGCTGAAATTTACTTTTTCCGATAAAAGCAATACACCACCTGGATTAAGGCCAGCATAAATATGCTTAAGTAAGGCCAAGCGTTTTGAAGGGGCAATGAACTGTAAGGTGTAATTCATGATCACTAAGCTGGCATTACTAATGTTGGCTTGCTGTGCGTCTTGGCAATGCAGCTGGATAGGATGCGCTATCTTATCAAGGTGTTGCTGTGCCTCTGCAATCATGTCAGCAGAGTTATCAACACCAATTAAGGTGCAGCTTTCAGGGGCATAGTCACTTACCGCTAGCAAGCCAGTGCCTAAGGAACAACCAATGTCATAAATATGGCTGCCCTCAGTGGCATGTTCGCCAGCGATCACGCCCGTCATCGCAACCACAGCGCTATAACCGGGCACTGAGCGGCGAATCATATCGGCAAAAACAGCGGTAACCGAGGCATCAAACTCAAATGCTTCGATATCCGATTGCAGTTGGGCGTAACGTTGATCGCGTTGATTCATTAAAGGGTGAGCTAATGCTTTGATCGGGTATGTGCAGATTTTAGCCTTGCGTGTTTTTAGTCACCCAACGTTCGCCCTCAGCGGTGATTTCTTTTTTCCAAAAAGGTGCGCGGTGCTTGAGGTCTTCCATAATACTGCGGCAAGCATCGAACGCGGCTTTGCGATGCGCAGACCAGACTGCTACTAGTACAATATTTTCGCTTGGCTCAATACGGCCTACACGGTGGGCAATATAGGCTTGATTGATGTTATGTTGAGTGCAAGCATCATCAATGATTTGCTCAAGTTGGTTTTCAGTCATGCCAGGGTAATGCTCTAGTTGCATTGCTTTGACGGCGTTGCCTTCATTGAAGTCACGCATAGTGCCAACAAAGGTTGCTGCTGCTCCATTGGCTGCTTGCTCTAGCAGGCCAGCTTGAATAAATTGCTGTTCTTTTTGCTCTAGTAAGGTCCAGGCCTGGAAGGGCTTTTCATGGATGTGAACCCGATGCATTTTAGCCACCCGTGACTGGTGGGAAGAAGGCCACTTCGTCACCTGCGGCCACTGTATCACTGGCTTGAGCATATTGCTGGTTGATGGCGACTAAGCAATGGCTCGGCAAGGGCTTGTCCGTTATTTTCTCCCAAGCTTGTTTGGCGGTGCTAGCTGCGCTAGCAGGAATGCTTTGCGTTGACACACCGATATCTTCACTTAAGCTGGCAAATATCAGAATTTTAATCGTCATGGTCTTGTCGTGATGTAAAGCCGTAGCACCCGAAGATAAGCGATTAAGTATAGTTTATTTGCTTGCTTAGTTGAATAGATAAGAGCATATGAGGAGTTTGCATCTTTGATAGTTGGTAGCACAGATTAATTCCTTACGCCTAAGTTATCTTGCCTTTATAATGGCGCTATTACAGTAACATTGCAGAATACTGCGTGGCATAAGCTTATGACACAAAAAGAATTTATACCGGTCAGCATGGCAGTGTTAACCGTCTCAGATAGCCGTAGTTTGGCACAAGATAAATCAGGCGATTTGCTACAAAAGCGCCTTGTTGATGCTGGTCATGTGCTACACGACCGCCAGTTGGTGCCGGATGATATCTATCAAATTCGTGCTGTGATTTCGCAGTGGGTGGCTGATGCTAAGTGCCAAGTGGTGATCGTTACGGGTGGCACCGGCGTGACTGGCCGTGATGGCACGCCCGAAGCAGTAAGCGTGCTGTTTGATAAAACTTTGGATGGAGTGGGTGAGCTGTTTCGTAGTTTGTCATATGCACAAATTGGTAGCTCGACGATTCAATCCAGAGCAGTAGCTGGGGTAGCGAATGGCACTTTTGTTTTTTCGTTGCCTGGCTCATCTGGGGCTTGCGCGCTAGCATGGGACAAAATTATCAGCTTACAAATGGATTTTCGCACTAAGCCTTGTAATTTCGTTGAACTGATGCCACGTTTACTAGAGAAGTAGTGTCGTATGACTAGTTTAAGTTAGTTACGTGGCAGGTCTAATTGGATAGTCGAACGTCTGTTGAAGGCAGCCATACGG
>CALIFM010000308.1 GCA_938021685.1 uncultured Gammaproteobacteria bacterium
TGTTGGCTTAATAAAAAATAATTAAACAGAATAATTAGAACTTAACGCAGCACTAAATTTTACAGAGGAGAGCTTGATGGCTGACAATAAAACCGATTTTGAAATCGATGAAAGCAAGTTAGAGGAGATGATCGCCGAAACAGACACCGGCGCGCGTAATCCTGCAAATAAAACCATTTCCACCATGCTATTTTGGGTGGCATTTGCTTGGTCAGCTTTTCAGTTATGGATCGCTTCGCCGTTTCCATACATGATTCCGAAGATTATCCCTGTGCTGAATAATACGGATACGCGGTCAATTCATTTGGCGTTTGCGATGTTTTTAGGTTTTCTGGTGTATCCGGCTTTTAAGGGCTCCCCGCGTGATCGCATACCGGCGCTCGATTGGGTGCTGGCGGTTTTGGCGGTGATCTGTACGATGTATCTATCTGTATTTGCCTTGGATTTATCCAGTCGTCCTGGCCTACCAATTACATCGGACCTGATTATCTCAGGTATCGGCTTAGTGTTAGTGCTGGAAGCGGCTAGACGGGCATTAGGGCCACCGCTAATGATTATTGCTGGCGTGTTTTTGTGCTATGTGTTCTTTGGTCAGTATGCACCCGATGTGGTTGCTTGGAAGGGCGCTTCATTTTCGCGCGCGATGAGCCATATGTGGCTGACCCAGGAGGGGGCGTTTGGTATCGCCTTAGGTGTGTCGACCTCGATGGTGTTTTTGTTTGTGTTATTTGGTTCTTTGCTAGAGCGAGCGGGTGCAGGCAACTATTTTATTTGGGTGGCGTTTACCTTACTCGGTCACTTAAAAGGTGGGCCAGCTAAAGCAGCTGTGGTTTCATCTGCATTGACCGGTTTGGTGTCGGGTTCATCAATTGCTAACGTAGTGACTACGGGTACGTTTACCATTCCGCTGATGAAGCGTGTGGGCTTTCCCGCTGAAAAGGCGGGCGCGGTTGAAGTAGCTTCGTCTACCAATGGTCAGTTGACACCGCCTGTAATGGGTGCGGCAGCTTTCTTGATGATTGAATTTGTCGGCATCAGCTATATCGAAGTTGTGAAACACGCCTTCTTGCCAGCTATCATTTCGTATATTGCACTGGTGTATATTGTGCATTTGGAATCGTGCAAGGCTGGCCTTGAGGGCTTGCCCAATCCACATAAAAAGACGTTCGTTCAAAGCTTGTTAACGTTCATGACGGTGGTCATTGGTATTATCGCCTTGTCGTTGGGTATGTATTATGGTTTAGGTTGGTTAAAAGGTGTGGCTGGTTCAGCTACTCCATGGATTGCAGGGGTGTTGTTTGTGCTGGTGTATCTTGCCTTAGTCAAGGTGGCGGTGAAATACCCTGATTTAGCGCGGTCAGATCAAATCGCTGAATTACCTGAAGCAGGTCCGATTGTTAAGTCAGGCTTGTACTTCTTGTTGCCCGTGGTGTTGTTGATTTGGTGCTTGGTTATCGAACGTTTATCACCTGCCTTAGCCGCTTTTTGGGCTTCGATGGGTATGATTTTCGTGCTGTTCACGCATAAAGCATTGAAGTCTATGATGCGCGGTGAATCCAATTTTATGGCTCGTTTCGGTGATGGCTGGGACGATTTCAAAGAAGGCATGGTAGCAGGTGCGCGTAACATGATTGGTATCGGTATTGCGACGGCTGCGGCAGGTATTATCATCGGCACAGTTACTTTGACGGGTGTTGGCTTGGTCATGGCGGAATTCGTGGAATTTATTTCAGGTGGTAACCTCATCATCATGCTGATGATGACAGCAGGCATCAGCTTACTCCTAGGCATGGGTTTGCCAACCACTGCCAACTACATCGTTGTATCGTCCTTAATGGCGCCTGTGATTGTGCAGCTTGGCGCACAATCAGTCCCGATTGTGCCGTTGATCGCCGTGCATTTGTTTGTGTTTTATTTTGGCATCTTGGCGGATGATACACCTCCGGTAGGCTTAGCCGCTTATGCGGCAGCGGCGATATCTGGCGGTGACCCGATTAAAACCGGTATTCAAGGTTTTACTTACGATATCCGTACCGGCATATTGCCCTTCATGTTTATCTTCAATACTGAACTGTTGATGATTGGTATTCGTGGCCCGGGGCATTTATTGCTGGTGGTAGTGACGGCCACCATTGCCATGCTGGTGTTTGCGGCGGCCACTCAAGGCTGGTTTCTTACCAAAAATAAATTATGGGAAACACTGGCACTATTGTTGGTAACTTTCATTCTATTCCGCCCTGGCTTTTTCATGGATATGATCAAGCCTGCGCTAAAAGATGCGCCAGCAACTGAAATCTACTCGATTGCAGAAGCTTTGCCGGATAATGGTTTGATACGCGTACAAGTTAAGGGCGAGGACTTGGAAGGCAACTCTGTGGACAAAGTAGTGATGTTGCCAGTGGGTGCGAAGGGTGAAGGTAAAACACGTATCGAAACAGCTGCGGGCATGGAGCTGCGTGAAGAAGAAGGTAAATTGCTTATCGATAATTTGGTGTTTGGCGGCGCAGCTGAAAAACAAAAACTTGATTTCGATTGGGAGATTGCCAGTGTGCAGGTGACTAATGAGCGGCCTGCTAAGCAATGGTTTTATATATTAGGCGCATTGTTGCTAGGCTTGGTATGGTTTGTGCAGAAGCGCCGTGCCGAGCGGGAGCCTAATCCAGCGCTAGTAAATAGCTAGCGCCGGAAGCTTCATTTGCAGCTGTTTACTATATTTGTAGGAAGAAAAAATGTTTAAAAAAATACT
This sequence comes from uncultured Gammaproteobacteria bacterium, assembly GCA_938021685.1. Lineage (GTDB taxonomy): Bacteria > Pseudomonadota > Gammaproteobacteria > Arenicellales > Poriferihabitantaceae > JAAELZ01. The sequence continues at coordinate 2,747 of CALIFM010000308.1, forward strand.
TATTGCGTTGGACACCACCAAGCCCAATACTTGCCAGCGATTATGTGATGCAGTAATAGACTTGCTAGGGAAAAGCAAGGCTGAGATTAAGCTGGTATCGGTGGTGCCAGATTTTGGTATGTCGATTGTCGCTAGCTACTTTCCTAGCGGTGCGCAAGACAAGCTTAAGGCTGAGGTCGAGCAAAATTTGGCAACGTACGCCGCTCAAATTAAAGGTCAAAGCGTGAGCACAGCAATGCCTACAGGTAAGCGGGCGCAAGGCATTTTGCAAGAAGCCAATGAGTGGGAGTCTGATTTGATTATATTGGGTGCACGTAAAAAACAGTCACAAGGCGAGAATCGCTTGCTGGGTTCTTGTGGTCAGAGCGTAACCAATCGTTCGGCATGCAGCGTGCTGGTGGTAAAGTGAGTCACACTTTTATCACTCTTTGTTAATTGGTGCTCATGGTTGATTAAACAGACATTGCGCAAATGGGCTTTTCACTCCGCTAGATTATGTTAAAATCACTGGCCCGCAAGCTTGTAAAGCTTGTGTGAATATGGCGGTGACAGTGGGCTACCTTAGTGGCGATAAATTGTGAACTCGGTCAGGCCCGGAAGGGAGCAGCCGCAGCAATTGATTC
>CALIFM010000309.1 GCA_938021685.1 uncultured Gammaproteobacteria bacterium
AATGTAGGTTTTAACTGCCCAGAAAACTTTGGATAAGTACTGCGTAATGGAAGCAATAGCCTTACATGAAATTGAGCTATTCCTAGGCTGCTTTACGGCTGCTTTACGGCTGCTTTACTCGCTTATGAGGTGTCAGCTGTGGTGTGGTTAGGGGTATAAGATAACAGTGGCACTCTTTAGATACTTAATGTGCTATTACAGTATTAAGAGTATGTAAGGGTGTTAATTAAGTGTGCAATTTAAGTGGCGTATTTGCGATAGGCCTTGGCCATGGGAATGAGCAGTTGGGAAAGCAGGGCGCTGAACCAGAGGAAGTTGCCCACTAAGGTAGACACCTGATTGATTACGGCCAGCAGGGTGAGCAGGGCCAGAGCGATACCGAACAGCCGCAGGCCGACGGTGGAAAATTCGTGCGCAGCCCTATTTTCAATTACAAATTGAATGAGCAATAGGCAGGATAAATATAGGGCCAAGCCAGTGCAGCCCAGCCAAGCATAGCCGATGGGGTAGGATTCAGAAAAGCCGACTTTGACTTCGCCGGTTAAGGCCACGCCGATCATGATGGCTGAGAGCATTAAAAACAGGTGCCCTAGCCACCACAGTGAATGGGTGCTGGTTTTGTTGTCTTTGGGTTTGGCGTTGCCGACAAAGTCAAAATAGATCCAGCAAAGGATAATAAGCCCGAAGCCACCTAAGACGAAATTGACGAGCACCTCGGCGGGCACTTTATATACTCCTTTTTCTGACAGCGTGATGACTAGTTTGAAAAAGCCCTCTCCGATGCAAATAAGCAGCAGCAGTGCAAAGCGTTCAGACATATGCGCCAGCCTTGGAATAAAGCGTTCAAAGCGGTTTATGCCAATTTTGGGCAGCATATATAAAAATTGAACGGCCAGCACAGAGGCGCCGAAAAGCAGGTAACTATAAGGAGCGGGCAAGAATGCTGATATAACAAACAGCACCGCCAAGACGCTATAATTGCGGACCATCTCATAAGCCATATCGCTGCTTTCGGAACTATGCCGGAGCGCGCGCCAGTATAGGGTGGCGGTGATGGTTCTATTGAGGGCATAAGCCAGAGCAAAATAGGGCCACCCTTTGCCCGGTATAGCCGGTATGGCGGCGGCCATGAACATCACGGTGGCGATTTGTGCTGACATCATCAGGCGATGGATGAAATCGGTGCTGACAAAGGTGGAGTTAAACACGCTGGTGTCGCCCCAGGCGTACCAAATAGCAATAAAAATGCCGGCAAAAAAGAAAAAGCCTTCTATGCTTAGATGATGGCTGAGGTAATTGCCAAGCAGGAAAATAACGACCACGTGGATGAGGTCATAGAAAAGCTCTACCCAGTGAACATGGTCGCTTTTGTGCTCGACGTCGGAGTGATGCTGTGGCTTGCGCCACACTGGGTGATCGGGCATGGACATGGTTTAAGTTTCCTTAATAGACGTTTTCTATATTTAAGTGGAATATTGTATTGGAATTGCGTTGAGCCTGCTATGCAAATCAAGGGCTGGGTCGATAGAAATAGAGTGCTGATCGTGCATTGATGGAGGCATTATTGTAGTATTGTTTGGCTTAGGCAAGTGGCCTTATATTTGTGCTCAACTTAGAGTAAATCATACATGCGTTTTAAATCTTTGGATGCTTTTCGCGGGATAGCTGCGGTGATGGTGGTGTTGAGCCATTCCACCTTCTATGCCAGCCAATCGACGCTGCGTATTGTTGAGAACGCTGGTGTGTTTGTGGATTTCTTTTTTGTATTGTCCGGTTTCATTATTGCTTATATGTACCAGCAAGAGGTGGGCAAGCAGGTTACTTTTCCGGTGTTTTTTCGGCGGCGTTTTGCTAGGTTATACCCTTTGCACTTGTTCGTGCTGTTGGTGTGGGTGCCGTATATTGGGCTGAAGTATTTTTTATATCACAAAGGCATGAGCGGGACGGACCCAGCGCAGGCGCAGAATGCGTATAGCTTCGTTAAAAACTTGTTGATGGTGCATGCGATGGGCCACCCGTACTCACCCAGTTGGAACTCTCCATCTTGGAGCATCAGCGTTGAGTTTTTCACTTATTTTGTCTACTACTTTGTGGTACGGATATTTACTGCGCGATTGAGCATTATTGTGTTTGGCCTGTTGGTGATTTTTGCTTTTTTTGCGCCGCCAGAATGGTTTTTAGGCCGACTTTTTTTGCGCTGTATTGTTGGCTTTTTCTTGGGCGCGATGGTGTTTTGTATTTATGATAAATACAGGCCAAGGATTGCGAATGGTGTTGGGACTTGGGCTGCGGTATCGATGCTGGAGGTGGGTTTGATCACAGCAGCCATTTTTTCTATCCCCTTGTCGATGCATCACCCCGATGCACAGCAGTATATGGTGTTGACCTACCTGATATTCATGTTGATTGTGTACGTGTTCTCAGTGCAGGACATTGGCGTTATTAGCTTTGTGTTAAAGCAAAAGCCTTTCCAGCTGATTGGCTTGTTATCGTATTCGATTTATATGGTGCACCGCTTGATTGTGGCGGTATCGGGCAATGTGCTGCAGTACGGCTTGGGCTTCGAGCCAGTGAAGTTTGGGCGCATTGCAAAGGCTTTTATTTTAGATTGGGCGGTGTTGGCCAACGTGGCTTTATTGGCAGGCGTTATTTTAGTGTCTTTGTTTACGTACCATTATATCGAAAAGCCCTGGCGGGATAAGTTGCGTTGATGGGCTGTGTGTTTCTTAGGTCTATCAGTTTAGGGTAGCATTATTTATCCGTGTTAATAGGGATGCAGGCCGCTGCTTGAAGAGTGCGGCGATGAGCTTTTCTTGCTTGATGGAAGTATGGCTAGTGCCCAAGGAAATATAGGTGTATGTATTAGAGAGAAGCATGGCGTTCTCGCTTGATCTTGAAGCCCTAGCCAACTTTGGCATTTGACTCCATAAGGCTGATGGCGATGGCTCGGCGAAATGCTTGCACTTGGCGAATCTCTTCTTCTGTGCGGGGCTTAGCCACAGGGGATATTTGAAATTGGGCAGCGCTGTTGGCAGCGCCTAATAAGCGTTTAATGTGGTTAATAAGATTCATGCTGTGTCCTCCGTGTCGATACCTTGTAGATGAGCAGCGCTATGTGTTGACCAAACATGACCCTGCTGCAATTTACGCTGCGCTTGTTTAAGCGCGGCCGCGTGCGTGAGCTTAAGCAGCCGCTGGCCAAGCGCAGTGGGCGAGGCAGCGCCGTATACCAACTGGCAAAAGGTTTCGCTGTCTGGCAGCACGTCTTCGTAAAAACACAGTTCGTCACGCGCGGTGACTTGTTCTAGATGGTATTGCAATTCGTCGGGGTCATAGCCCGGGCTTAGATACGGCGCGTGGCGGCCTTCGCCGTGATGGCAGTCAAGGTCGTCGTTGCTGGTGTGTTTGGGTAGGTAAGTGCTCATGGTGTTATGCTTGATCCAATACTAAATAATACACTATGTATTTATATTAATCAATACAAAATGTATTTATCTAGGTGTGATTATTGAAATAGGATAATGCGTTGCGTGGAGCGTTTAGAGACAGCCAAGCTGAGGATGAAAGAAAGGAAAGGGCTTGAGCTAAACAAAAAACTGCCGTTGTGCGGGGTTGTTTATGGCCATCACAGGCAGAAGGCTTGGGTGAGGGTGCATGTTGCTGTGATGGAGTTGGTAAAAGGGGCTTGGTTGTATATGGAGTTCAATCTGTGCCTAGACTTGGAGAGATTAGTTTTTGGTTGCTGGGCCTATCTAGTATAGGCACAGAGGCGCAGGGTTAAATGTGTTTCAGGGTAAGTGGCGTCTGTTTGTTTTGATTTAAGGAATGCAATATAAACATTCCATGTAATTAGAATATTAATGTTACCGATTGTCTGGTATAATAGCGCCCTTGATCGTTCTTATTTTGCCAAATGTCCTGTCTTGTTTGATTTTTGGTTGCGCGCAAGCAGTATGGCGGCCGCCAAATTAGTATGGGTGCATTTTATGATGCATGCTGACTGATGATGGACAGTAAAAGTAACAATACTTTTGAGCAGGGCGCAGTGGGTTTTGTGTCCGTAATCAGCCGCGAAATGCTGGCAGAAAAGTACTTAAGATAATTGTGTGATCAGCGCAGGCCTTATACAGATGGGTGAGGGCGGTGTTCTTGCAAATGCCAGGCTTAGCCAAATGCCAGGCTTAGCTTGGAGTGGATGAGTTAATAAGCGCTTTTGAGTGGATTTGAAGTTGGCTTGTAAACAGAAGGTGCCCGCGTCGTGCATTTGTGATGGCTGGTCAGCACTGGAAATAAATTTGGAAATAAATTTGATGGGTTTAGCTTGCTCTAATATGAATGGCGTTCATAAAGAGTGCCATTCATTTTGCTTGATTCATTAGAAATAGCGATTATTTGCCATATATCTACGTTAATTTGCCTCCTATCGTTTTTATATTGCCAAGTATCAGTGAAATTTTGTTTCTTTTTTGTTTATAAAAGAGTAATAT
>CALIFM010000310.1 GCA_938021685.1 uncultured Gammaproteobacteria bacterium
TCGGCTTTCCAATGGCGATAGCCCTTTTCAAGGCGCATTGATTCGGTGGCGTACAAACCAAACTGCACTAGATCAAAAGCCTTACCTGCTTGCATCAAAATTTGATAGGTTAAATACAGTTGCTCGTTCGGCACATGCAATTCGTAAGCCAACTCGCCCGAGAAGCTCACGCTCATTGCCAGTAGCTGTGCATGACCAATGAACATACTCTTTGCATGCATCCATGGCAACGCCTTAGCTGACCAATCACAGCGCGGTGACACACTTTGTAATAAAGCACGCGACTGCGGCCCAGCCACCACTAAAATGGTATGGCTTGCCGCCATCTCGGTGATGTTTACAGTTTCCGGCTTATGTTGATTCAACCAGTCTAAATCATGCCATTCAGCAGCGGCGGCGGAACCATACCAGTAGCGGTCTTTACCTAATTTAGTAATAGTCGCTTCACTGAGGATATGGCCTTTTTCTGTGAGTAAATAACATAAATTCACCTTGCCAGTTTTCTTTGGGAGGCGCCCACAAATTAGATGATCCAAAAAAGCGCCCGCACCCTTGCCTGTAATTTCATAGCGACTAAAGCCTGACACTTCCATCATGCCCACACTATTTACAATACCAGTGATTTCCTTTGCTACTATCTCTTTGGTGGGGGTGTAGCGAAAACTATGTTCATCTACAAAGTCAGCACTCGGTTTGAAAAACAAAGCTCGCTCCCAGCCAGCTATGACACCCCAAGCACAATGCTGTTGGTCAAGTGCAGCGTACAATGGGGTGGTGCGTGCTAAACGCGCGGCGGGGCGGTGCTCGTGCGGCAGATGATAATGAAATTCGTTTTGATAATCTTCTATCGCCTTCAAGCTTGTATGTTCGGTGTTGGCATACTGGGTGAAGCGCCGAGGGTCTAGATACCATGCATCCCACTCACACTCGCCGTGCACAATCAGCTGCGCCAATATTTTTCCTAGGCCGCCGCCCTCACCAATGCCTGCGCGCAGCCCCAAGCAGGCATAGGCATTTGGTACACCTGGCACTGGCCCTACTAGCGGTGCGCCGTCAATGGTGTAAGTGATTGGGCCGTTAATAACGGTGTGAATGCCGGTTTCGGCCAAGCTGGGCAGGCGTTCAAAAATACGCTCCATGTTGTCTAGGCAACGATCTAAATCAGATGGACATAGCGCTTTGGTAAAATTAGGGTCAATGCCATCCATGCCAAAAGTTTTGCAGCCTTGTTCATACACGCCTACTAACAGGCCATGCTTTTCTTGGCGGCTGTAAAAATCATCGCCTGGGTCGCGAATAATTGGCACGCGAAAATTTAGGTCCTCAAGTTGTGCAATTGGCTCGGTGAGAAAATACATGTGCTCCATCGAAGTTACAGGGTGGGTCACCCCTAACATATTGCCCACTTCGTTCACACGATAGCCTGTTGCATTCACCACTTTCTCGCAGGTGATGTCACCCTTTTCAGTATGCACAATGAATTCGCCATTAGCCTTGCGAGTGATGCTTTCAACGGGATTAAAGCGCTGTACTTCGGCGCCAGCTTTGCGTGCTTTGCGTGCTAATGCAAATACTAATTGCGCCGGGTCAATGTCACCGTCGAGTGGGTCCCACCATGCACCTAGCAAGCCGTCGGTGTTAATCAGCGGATGGCGCTGACCCACTTCGGCGGCATCAATGTATTCCATCTCTACCCCTACGCCGGCAGCCATGCCGATAAAATGTTTATATGTATCCACCTGGTCAGCGTTGTGGGCCAAGCGCATGCCACCGCTAATATGGTAATCAATCGGGAAATCAGGGTCGGCTGCCAGCTTGCGATACAAGTCGATGCTATGGCGTTTCAGTGCCACCATGGTTTGGTTGCCACCAAATTGGGTTACTTGTGCCGCGGCGTGCCAAGTGGAGCCAGAGGTCAGTTCGTCGCGTTCTACCAACACCACGTCGTGCCAGCCTTCTTGGGTGAGATGGTAAAGGGTGGATGCACCAGCGATGCCGCCGCCGATTACCACCACGCGAGCTTGTGTTTTCATTTTATTTTGCCGCTGAAACTTATATTGCCATGCGCATCATTCTGCGCATTGCGTACGTGCTTAGCAAACTAAAAATATTGCACTATGGTTTAAAAAATTTATACTATAAGTATGAAACATCCACTCCCGCCACTAGATCCTTTAAAAGTATTCGAATGCGCCGCACGACATTTAAGTTTCAGCGAAGCGGCTAAAGAGTTGTGCATCACTAAGGGTGCAGTGAGCTATCAGGTCAAGAAATTAGAGCAAGCACTGGATGTGCCGCTGTTCACTCGCAGTGTCCGCCAAGTGTATTTAACTGAAGCAGGGCAGCGCTTACAACGTTTGGTTGTGCAGGTGTTTAGCCAATTGAATGAAGGCTTTGCGCAGCTTAAACCGCAAACCCATTATGACGTAGTGATTGCAGCCACTACGTATGTAGCAGCACGCTGGTTATCACCACGGGTGGCAAAGTTTTTGCAGCAGCACCCTGAAACCTCAGTGCAGTTTGAGCATCGTGTTGATCGCTCTGATTTTACTTTTGATGAAGTTGATGTGGCTATCTTATGGGGCCGGTGCGATACACCGCCCAAAGTGACCGTGCTGCAAACCATGCCGCAGCCACTGTTCCCAGTATGCCGCCCTGATTTGGCTGAACGGTTGAAGGTTGAACCCAACTTTATCAATGAGGTGACTTTGCTGTCGGAAGGGCGTGAGCAAGATTTATGGCTAGAATGGTTTAATGAAGCTGAACTGCCCAATCCTCGTCAAGTGGTCGCTGATGCCAACGTACGGGTACAAGCAGCGATTGATGGGCAGGGCCTTATTTTGGCAGACGGAATGATGCAAGCAGAGTTAGATGCTGAGCGCTTACAGCGTCCTTATCAACAGCAACTAGAAGGTTATGGGTATCATCTGCTGAGCAGCGAAAGTCGCGTTAGAAACACGGAGGCGCAGGCGATGATTAAATGGTTAATTCAATAGCAAGCCTATGTTTTTAAAGCTGGGTTTGTACCATGCCTTTTATTTTGGTGGCTTTTTCAAAGTGATCTAGTTGGTGAGTTTCAATCCACCAAGTCGCAGCTTCCATCAGCAGTGCAGGGTTGTCATTCTTATTGGCGAAAAAAGCATAAAAAGACAAGCCGACGGTTTCGCCTTTAGATGCAATTTTTTTATCGCATATTTCAATTATCTTTTTTCGTAAAGCTGGTCGCATTTTTTTTAATTAATAAGCTCAAACAGCGATTATGTCGCATCAGCGTGGAGATGTCCGGTCTTTACCCAGATAACGGTTTCTTGCTCTACATAAGGGTGGTGTTGGCTCAGGTGTGGGCTGCGAATCCACGTGCCAGCGGGGTAGCGGCCGTGCTCATCAATGAATTCGCCTGACAACACAAAAATTTCTTCACCGCCGTAATGCTGATGTTGTACAAAACGTTCACCCGCGGGCCATTTCACTAGTGCTACATGTTCCTCATTGTGTTGATGTAAAGGCATCACTTGGAGGCCACCGTGCCCCGCTTGCCAAGGAGTTTGGTGGGTGTCGATGCAAACAGGAGTGAGGTCGTCAGGAGCAAACTGATGTAGCTTTACAAGCAAAGTGCAACCATCAGTGCTGAAGGGAGCATGGCCGGTGCCGGGAGGATTGCGAAAATAGGTGCCTGCGCCGTAGTCGCCTGTTTCATCTGAAAAAGTACCTTCAAGCACGAGTATCTCTTCACCAAATGGGTGCTCGTGTCGTGGGAATGAGGCACCTTTTGAATAGCGCACAATGCTGGTGGCATGGCCATGTTCAGCTGCTTCTCGTGCTAGTGGTTTGCGCTGCACGCCGTGTGCAGGGCTGTCTTGCCACATCGTTGTGCGGGTATTGATCACTACTGGCTGGTCTAGTTGCATGTTTAGCATAGGAGCATTGACAGCATAGCATTCAGAAAGTTGCTGATAATCATGAATACCTTGCTTATACCCTAAAGCTCAAGAGTGTTGTTTGTATAGGTGATGCCCTCAAGACGCGGCGCATCAAGATCAAGTCGGAAAGACCATGTCAAACGAGCTAAACATTAGCTTTTGGCCGCAGCTTGTTGTTCAAAAAACGAAGCGCCTTTTGGTATTTCGGGGAGCTCAATTTCAAATTGGCTGCCGCGCACATACTGCGGTTCTTGCCCCGCCACCAGCAGCCCAGCGTATTTGCTGGGTAAAGGGTTAGGGGATAATGGCACGGCATCAGCGGCCGTTAGGCAATAAATAAACAAGGTGCGCGCTGCGTTTGAATTATTGGCGCGTGAAGCATGCGCCACACGGCCGTGCATCAAACAGGCGCTGCCCGCTTTTCCCGTACAGGGTACGGCTTCTGTCTCAAATTGCTGTGCCAACTCATCGCTGACTGCACCCGTAAATACGCCGTTGTGCCACAAAGAATGCAAGGGGCCATGGTTGGATTCAGGCGCTAACAATAAGGGGCCGTTATCTAGGGTGACGTCATCTACAAATATCAAGACCGTAATGGTGTCGTCGTTGCTGTGCGGCTCGTAACTAAAGTCTTGGTGCCACTTTACGACGGTACTGGTATGGGGCAGTTTAGAATTAAATTTGCTGTGATGAAAGCGCACATTCGGGCCGATCAAATCAGCCACCGCTTGGGTGGCGGCGCTATGCTTTACAAGGTCTAAGCAGGTGCTGGAAATTTCAGTGGGCGAAGCCACGCGACGCAAGCTGGGGTGCACCGCACTGTGATCTGTCTCTACGTCAAAACGTGGCCGCCCATCCAGTGTTTTACCGTAAGCTTTCTTGTGCTTGCGGCTTTGTTCCACCCAGCCTGAAAAGTCATTGTTTAGCTGTGCCACCTGTGTAGGAGTGATAGCATCGTCCAACAGCAAATAGCCTTCGCGTTTGAATTGATCAATTTGATGCGCGCTTAGTACGGCATTTGGCATGATGTTTGCCTATCAGTAAAAATTGCAGGTGCCCATTTTGGCATAAGCAGCTGTGCAATAACAAGCTTGGCTAACTCTATCGATTGTTGATAGCTCAGTCAGCTGCTATTTGCTTCGGGCAAAAAAATGACGGGCTATGCCCGCCACTTTAGTCGTTATCCGTTAATTATTAAGCATGGGTGCGTAGTTTTTTAGGGTCAAAAAACGGAATCGCCTCAACTACTGCCTCATACTGACCACTTTCGCCAAACACTTGCAAAGTTTGGCCAGCTTTGTTGGCAGCGGTTTCTATGTGTACCAATGCCAAAGATTTATTCAGTCGATGCGAATAAGCAGGGCTGTTCAGCACGCCAATTTGCTTATCGCCAATGTGCAGGGCTTCACCGCCCACTAAGGCGTCATCATGTGCAATGCTAATGCCAGCCATGGTAAAACGTTCTTTGCCTTTATGCGCTAAGGCGGCAGCTTTGCCGCGGTAATCGCTGCTTTTGCTTAAGGTAAAGCCCAATCCTACCTCTGTGGGAAAGTGCTCGGCCGTCATGTCATAGCCAAAAAATAATAAAGCCGCTTCCACGCGCACTTTATCCAGTGCAGCGAACGAGCAAGGCATCACGCCCTCATCTTTACCATGGCCAAGTAACTGATCCCAAATGTCGCCTACTGTCGCAGCACTGGCTAAAACTTCATAGCCGCGCTCGCCCGAATAACCCGTACGCGACAAGCGGCATGCATGGCCGAATAATTCGCACGCAGCATGATCAAAATAAGCGAGTTTGCCCAAGTTAATGTTAGTGTGTGCATCCAATAGCCCCAAGGCTTTTGGCCCTTGCACAGAGATGTTGTGCAGATCATCGTCAAACTCAACGCTCACGTTTTTGCCTTCGGCGGATTCGGTAATGCGCTGCATACTCTCGCCCGAGCCGTGGCATAACATCCATTCGTCATTGCCGTTATTGGCCACAATCGCATCGTCGCACACGGTGCCTGCATCAGTCAGCACGGCGCCATAGGTAGAGTGGCCCGCGGCAATTTTACTCAGGTCGCGGCTGATCACATGGTTGGCTACGCTTTGGGCATCTTTGCCGCGCAAAAAAACTTTTTTCAGCGGCGACATATCAAACAAGCCTGCGGCATCGCGCACCGCATCATGTTCATCGTTGGGGTTGCTGCTATAACTCCAAGCGGTGCCCATGCCGTTCCAGTCTTCAAGTTCTGAGCCTAAGGCGCGATGGCGCGAGGCTAGGGCAGAGGTGCGGGTGGATTCAGTCATAATGGTCTCCTCGTGTTTGAATGATTGATAGTGATCTTTTAGTTTTTGTAGTGCTTAGCTTGATACTTACTTTGGCCAAGCGTACATGAATTAGGGTGTTTTAGACTACACTTGTCCTAGGTAAATGTTATAGAGTAAATGCTGTTATTAATACCATTGATCGGGTACGGCGGCTTTTTTGCGGGCGATAAAATCCAGCAATTGTTCGTTTAGCGCTTCATCCATCGGTGGGCGTTCGTATTGCGCCAACATTGCTTTCCAGCGGCGATTGGCGCGCTGCTCGATGTCTTCGCTACCATTTTCTTCCCATTGCTCGAAGGAGTTGGTGTCGGCCAAATCAGATTGGTAATTGGCGGTTTTAAAGTTCTGCATAGTGTGTTCAACGCCAAAAAAATTCTGCCCCGGCCCTGCTTGGCGAAAGGCG
>CALIFM010000311.1 GCA_938021685.1 uncultured Gammaproteobacteria bacterium
CCACCGCAAATGATCCTAGCCTGACGCTGTCCATGCAGTTGCAAAAAGGCGATATGCAATTTGTTCATAATCATAATCTTTTACATGACAGAATGGGTTTTGAAGACTGGCCTGATCCGAGTCAGCGTAGGCATTTGCTACGCCTTTGGCTAAGTTCGCCTGGCGCACGTACATTACCTACTGCTTTTAAACAACGCTTTGGTAGCCTTGAGATAGGCAATAGAGGCGGAGTGATTACGGCGAAAACTGAACTTAACGTCCCGCTTGACTGATTTATTGAATGTAAGCTAATAAACTAGATTTGATATAAATTTTAAATATTTGATTTTAAATTTAATATTTATAATGCAGAAGTCATTTTTATTGGCCAAATGGTTGGTCTAAGCTATATAGATTAAGGTAATTATATATAAGTTTACACAAAATTGAATTAACTGTGTATTAATCTACTAATCATGGTATAATCAAGCCATGATAAATAAAGATTTTAACACCATCCTTGAGTTGTTACAGGTATTCCCTGACGAGCAGACCTGTATCGATCATTTAGAATCATTGCGTTGGGCCGATGGTGAAGTTGTTTCACCGTTCTCGTCTGCTTCTAAGGTCTACAAGTGCGCTAATAATCGTTATCGGTGCAAAGACACCAGCAAATACTTTAACGTAAAGACTTCAACGCTTTTTGATAACACCAAAATCAAGCTGCAAAAGTGGTTTTTGGCTATTTGGCTTGTGACTTCTCACAAAAAAGGCATATCTAGCTTCCAGCTTTCTAAGGATATTGGTGTTACTCAAAAGACAGCGTGGTTCATGTTGCAACGTATCCGTAACTGCTTTGGTTTTGACAATGATAATCAGCTATCTAACGAAGTTGAGGTAGACGAGACTTATGTAGGCGGTAAGAATAAGAATCGCCACAACGCAAAGAAGGTTAAAAACTCACAAGGTCGAAGCTCTAAGGATAAAGCGCCCGTTTTCGGCATGGTTGAGCGCGGCGGTAAGCTGAATGCTAAGAAGGTTCAGGACGTTACTATCAGAACACTTACAGGCGAGATTGTAAACTATGTTCAAGATGCTACTGTTTATTCTGATGAATGGCTTGGCTACAACGCCTTAAAGCGCATCTACGACCATAAATTCATTAAGCATGGTCAGGGTCAATATGTGAATGGTCGAGTGCATACAAACACAATAGAGGGCTTTTGGAGCTTATTGAAGCGTGGCATTGTGGGCATCTATCATTTTACCAGCGTTAAGCATTTGCAGTTTTATGTTGACGAGTTTGTATTTAGGTATAACACTCGCGATCAAAAGGAATATCAACGCTTTAACTTACTTCTTTCAAACACTGAAAACCGATTAACTTATAAAGCTCTAATCAATGGTTAAATTGGTCATTTTTGGCCACCTAAATATCGTTAAATATCAAATAGATAATAATGAAAACTGACAATAACACAGTGGTTTCTGGCCAGCTCGACTTGCCATTAATGCACTCTGAAATACACAAAACCTCACCCGATGGTGTTGAAATGGGTGTTTTAGAAAGTGGGGTCCCTTATTTAAGTCAGCGGGGGATTGTAAAGATGGCTGGGCTTGCTAGGACATCATTTCAAAATCTAAGCGCAAATTGGAAAACAGAAAGAGAGTCTGGAGTTGGTTTAGCGATAAACAATCTTTTGAAGGCATCGGGATATGAAGAAGACGAACTGTTTATTGTAATAGACGTTAAAGGCGGAAAAACATATGCCTATACTGAGCCTGTTTGTTTGGCAATTCTTGAATATTATGCTTTTGACGCTAAGAAGAAGATTAAAATAGCTCAAAATAGTTATCGTGTTTTATCTAAAGCAGGGTTCAGGGTATTTGTTTACCAATATACTGGGTATACACCTCAAAGAAAGCAATTAGACAGTTGGAGGCACTTCCATGATCGAGTTGAGCTAGTTGATAACAAAGTTCCCAGCGGGTATTTTTGTGTTTTCAGAGAGATCGCTGGAATGATTGTATCCTTGATAAGAAGGGATGTGATTGTAAATGACAAAATCATTCCAGATATAAGCGTTGGGATACATTGGGCAAATTATTGGAAGAAAAGCAACCTTACTGACCAGTTTGGAGATCGGATAAGTTACGAACATAACTACCCAGACTATTACCCACAAGCAAATTCAAATCCTCAACCAGACAAAGCTTACCCTAATGAAGCATTAGCAATTTTCAGAAAGTGGTTTGAAGAAACTTATCTACTTTCAAAATTTCCTAAATACATGATAAGCCAATCTGAGAGAGGAAAGGTAGAAGCGGGCATCGCAAATGAGGCGATTAAAAGTGTAGCTTTGCCTTTTCTAAAAGACAAGATAGAAACACCATTAGACCCTTACTTAAAGAAAGCCCTAAATCACAACTCTAAACACTAATCTTGCGGTTTAATTGTATTATTAGTGGATTTTTGCTGGGATATAGAAACATTGCTCGCCATTAAATCCCAAGCCTTATTGAATAGGAAGCCACCGAGAGCGACGAATATTCCAGCTACAACTATTGCTGCATACATTTTGTGAGATAACCCGCTAAGTTGGCCCTCTATAGTCTCTATTTTTCCTTCTTGTCTATCTATAGATTCTTTAAGTGAATTAACCGCACCTGTTAATTCGCCTGCTGATTTTTGAAGCTCCATAACGGCTTGAGGAGATACAGACGGAGTTGTAGAATGCCCGTGCTGTTCAGGCGTTGTTTGCTCCCCTAATTGGTGCGGCTTTTTTTCAGGCATTATTTTTTAAACCTAACCATTCCCAGTGGTTCGCTGAGCTTCTGCCCCAAAAACCACTTATAGCTAAAACAATAGTTGAACTATCTTTGTCATTTGAGATTCCAAGCTCATCCGACAGCTGTTTTGTCGTGCCTTCATACTCTACTAACCATTCTCCTTTTGGAAGCCGGAGTGCCTTGTTACCAAATTCTTTCAATCTCACCTCCATTTCGGCGTGAGTTCCGTTAGTTGGTACTAAAATAAATTTTGCCATGACAGGTAGATAATATCAGAATGAGAAATATCAACAAACAGAATTATTATAGCTAGGTGTAAACTTATATATAATTACCTAGATTAACTTAAGATACGGCATTTAATAGTAGCTTCTAAGGTGCTTAACTTACGAGCAATTCTTTCGCTTGCTTGCTGGTCTAGATCAATAGCTGCCACGCCAATTTGTGCTGTCGTTTGCAGTATTTGTGCACTGATATTCACATTATCCTCAGCAATGATATCGTTTATTTGAGCCATTACGCCTGGTGTATTATGATGGATTACCAACAGTCGATGGCATTGTGTTGGTGCAGCTAAATTGAGCCTAGGGAAATTTAATGCACTGGCACAATCGCCGTGCAGGGCAAAGTTAATCATTTTCTCAGACACCTCTACACCTAGTTGATTTTGAGACTCTTCAGTCGCTCCGCTAATGTGTGGGGTCAATACGACGTTTTTAATACCAAGCAGAGAGGATTTAAAGACTTCGTCTTTTGATTTCGGCTCTTCTGGAAATACATCTAGGGCGGCGCCAAGCAATTGGCCGGCTTCAAGGGCAGTAGCTAAGGCGTCGATATCTACTACGCTACCTCTTGATGTATTGATCAAGAAGCTGCCTCGCTTCATTTTTGCAAAAGCCGGGGCATTAAACATTCCTTGGGTGGATGTGAGGCCTGGCACATGAATAGAAATAACATCAGATTGCGCCAATACTTCAGCAAATGGCCTCTGTTTAGCGTTACCCAATGGCAGCACCTTACGTACATCGCTATAGATCACGTTCATACCTAAGCTTTCAGCCATTACAGATGCTTGTGCTGCTGTATTGCCGTAGCCAATTAAACCTAAGGTTTTACCGCGTAATTCGAAGCAATGTTTGGTGCTTTTATCCCACACACCTTGGTGCATTTGCTTTGATTTTTCAGCACTTTGTCGAAATAAGCTAAAAATCTGTCCGATCACCATCTCAGCTACTGATCGAGTGCTGGCATAGGGCCCGTTAAATACCGCTATGCCATGCTGTTCAGCACTATCAAGATCGACGTTATTGACACCA
>CALIFM010000312.1 GCA_938021685.1 uncultured Gammaproteobacteria bacterium
ATAACCACATTCAGAAAGCTACCTACGCAAGCACCTAATACGAACAGCCAGACACCGACATAGGCTGATGACAGCAACCATTCAAATCTGTCAAAATTCATCTGGCCGAACAAGTCATAAACAAGGTTTTAAAGTCATTAGAAGGGCATGACTATACCAGTTTCCTCAAAACGGTTGATATAACGGATTGCTAAATTAATACTGCAAGCAGATGCATGCAAACTACAGCTTGATTTAGGAGATTAATTCTCGCATCAATTAAATATTGAGTTGAGTCTTGGAGGCTTTCTACTCCAATCTGCTTTAGTGCGGTACTGTACGCACGTCGCTTGTCGGCGGTAATTTTGTTTGGAGGGCCGTGCTTTCGCAACACTTTCTTTAGAAACATCAACGCAGCTTGCTTGATTCTGCATTTTGTTACATAGCTTTCTAGCACTTCGCCTCCGTGATCTACCGCCCTTGCTTTGGAAGCATATAACTTCAATGCCATCAGCAATACCGCTTAAGAAATGGCCTTGCATCCCAAACGCGTCCCTCAGAAAGGAGACCTAATGCGATCAACCTCCCAGTCTGCATGGTGCCAAGCTTGTCATACTGCAGTGCTTGGTTTAAGTCATGCAAATGGTTGGCAAGGAAGTGGCGAGATGTGGGTGTGTGCCCAAGTTCAACCACACCTTATCAACTCAACTTTTTAGTTGGATCTGCCTCAAGATGTTGAATAACGTGTTCGGCAAAGCCAGCACCCGCTTCGACATAAATGTTAAATACCTCTTTAATGCCTTTTTCACGCAACTTTTCCTCTTCATCAGGGTAACGGACAACTGCAGCAAGTTCTGCCGGGTAATTTATGGCTTCTAATTGGTCCAGCACACTGAGATTAGCTTGAAGGTTTGGCATCGCCAGCAATATCAATTCGAATTTTCGATTATGTTCAACTCTCTCCCAAAAATCCGGATCAGCAGGATTACCAATTATGACATTTCGACCTGCATTAACGTGATGGTCCACTAGCTGATTGTTGATGTCGACACCAATCACTTTTTTACCTTCGGCCTCGGTCAATTCATCGTATGCCCCTGCACCAACACGCCCCATACCAAAAATGGCTATAGTTGCATCTTGGGTATCCATGCTTTCATCTTCTGACAACCGCTGCTCAGTTTGCAGCGAACGCCAATAGTCGTGATACTTTCTATATAGGTGGTCACCACCGCTGTTTAACGGTGCAGCAACAATCAACGAGATTGAAAGGGCGATAGCCATAACAATTAACCACTGTGCATCCAACCAACCATTGGTCACCCCAATGGCCATCACAATCAAGCCAAATTCACTGTAATTACTTAAGTTTAAGGTGGATAGCAAAGCCGTTCTGGAGCGGAGATTCATTCGGGTTAAGATTTTGATAAACAATACTGTTTTAATAATCATTAACGGCACCAGTGCAATGCCAATGGTAACGGTTAAAAAGCTCAGTTCACCAGCAAGACCGATGGTAAGAAAAAACCCAACTAGAAATATTTCTTTAAAGCCAAACATGGCTTTAGCTAATTCTTTGGCCTTAGGATGGGTAGAAACTAACACTCCAGCTGCCAAAGCGCCCAAATCGCCCTTAACACCGACAAGCTCAAAGAGTGCATAGCCACCCAGTGCCAAAACAAACCCGTATAAAATCAGCAATTCACCGTGCCCGGCTTTTACCATTAGCTTTTTAAGAATAGTGCTTGCAGGAATAAGCAAGATTAAACCTAGAGCCCAGATTGTGGGTAATTTGCCTGATGTTGCAGCCAAGAAAATTACAGCGGCTAGATCCTGCACAATCAAAATTCCAATTGAGATCCGGCCATGGCGCGATGTCATTTCTGCGCGCTCTTCTAATACTTTAACGACAAAGACCGTGCTAGAAAAGCTTAAAGCAAAAGCAACCAAAGCAGCTTGTTGCAAATTCAGATCAGTAAACAATGGCAGACCGATTACCGCCAACACGAAGAACGCAGCGCCAAATAAGGCTGTGATCAATCCCATATGGAGTAAGGTCGTGCCCCAAACCTGAGGGCGCGAGAGACTTTTTAGATCCAGCTTAAGCCCAACTGTGAACAACAATAAGGTGATGCCTAGGTCAGCCAGCTGCTGCAGCATTTCGCCATGCGCAAAACCCAGATAGTTGAGCACAAAACCCACACCGAGAAATCCGACTAACGCGGGCAATCGAATCAGTGTCGTAAAGAAACCAAAAGCGAATGCCAAACCAATCCAAGCGACATCTCCTAATGCAGCAGCTACCCATTCAAATTCCATACTCTGTTTTCTTTTATAATTGAAGTTAACTAATTGACCTTTCCCCAGACCCAAACCAATCTTTAAGCATTGTCAGAGTAACTGTGGTGAACTCCAAAATATTGGCTACGTATAACCACCTAACAAGTGCAAATATTTCGCCACTCGTTTAGTGCGGTGCAATATCGTCTATACGCCACCTAGCCTCTAAACAAATTTCCCTGTTAACAGTCTATATACAGGGAAATAACGCTATTTAACAGGGTATTCCACCTGATTTTCTGCCTTCTTCTTGATTTAACTCAGTAATAACAGTGAGTTACATCCCCCATCTGTGGCGCACCTGTGTTTTCTTAACAGGGAATTATCAGAGAGTACACAACATTTCAAGATTATCTTAAGAATTCTAAATTTCTGCGACCACTTTTATTCCTCTAATCGAATAACTCATTCAACAAGGTTTTAAGGTCATTAGAAGGGCATGACTATACCCGTTTCCTCAAAACGGTGGGTGTTAAGGGGTTGTGAAATTAATACTGCAAGCAGGGGGATACAAATGGCACAAGCCTAATCAATAACATGAATGAATATCTGATTAAGACCTCTTGTTCACCCATGCATTGTGCTGGTAGCTGGACCATATCATCTTTGGCGCGGTACAGGTTCTCAGGCGGTTTGAAGAAGTCTTGGAGGTTATCGCCGCTGTGAATTATATGGCGGGGGGAGCTTAAGGATGACTAAGCGGAGAAGGCTATGAAGTGATTTTATGCCAGAACATCAAGTTGGCCAACCTGTTATATCATTTGTTTGTTTGTATGCAAGCAGCAAAAGCAGTGCGCTTATTTTTTGACTCGTACCTCTTCCACTCAGTAAACAGCCTTGAAAAGGTTAAATCTTTAATCTTGGCCAAATTAAGCTCATCGCCTTTTTTTATAAAATCAGTTCTATTGGTAAATTTCCTTAACTCACCTGTGTCAATATCTAAAATAAAGTACTCTCTTTGGTTAACAACACGTATCATGAATTCTCTCCCATGATTACATTCTAAGTGTTGAGCCACTAATCTCATTCCAATAACAAAATTTGAATCAGTTACCATGCTGACAATTGTCGGGCCAACAACAACATTACTGACCTGCCCCCTATAAACGAGTCCAGTATTAAAGTTAGGATTTTAGTTGTTTTACACTAAACCTTAAGACTAACGAGGACTATGTCATGCCCAGAAAGCAGTATGCCCCAAAGAA
>CALIFM010000313.1 GCA_938021685.1 uncultured Gammaproteobacteria bacterium
AGTGACCTCAGTGGCCGCTTTTATTGCCGCGCTTAATGATGCAATTATCGATAGCCCGATTTGTAGCTTTTTAAATGAATTAAACGCCTTGCTGTTATTTTTGCCTGCAGCATCAGCAAAAACACCCATGCTGTTACTCAGAGCGCTAAATGAATCAGAAAGCTTGTTTATTGAGTCGTTTGATGCCTCGGCATCAGTGCCTACAGTGCCTATTAAATCGTTGGCCATGCTATCGGCATCAGTTGAACCAATACGCGCTGATGTTCTTTCACTCGGCCCCGATGTTGAGCCAACTGGCGATGCCCCTATTGGCGATGTATCACCATTGAACGTTGGTGCATTAACAACAGCCGCTAAACTATCAGCCGCTACCTTAGACTTTCTATTGACCTCATCAAGCTCAGCCAATAAACCAGTAATAACGCTTGGAGCATTGGCTTTATCAAATATTTGCTGAGTTAGCTCATCCTGTTTCTGTATGGTTTCCTCAAGCTTTGTATCTATCTTTGAAAAAGCACCACCAGCATTTTGTAATGCCGTTGCCCACTCGCCAATAGCGCCAGGCGCTTTAGCTAATAGCGGCAATGTTCTTTTATCAAAGATATCAGCGATAGCGCCAAGCGATTGCAGTGCAATAATGCGAAGCTGTAAAAAAGCAACCTTTGTTGAGTCAATAAGGATTGTAAATATTCTGAAAGCGTCAAACACCTTGCCAATGGCAATTAAAATAGATCGGCTGGTATCGCCAGTGGATGAGCCAAGTGAGAACATGCGAGAAATCGCATCATTTATTCGATTGGTTAAAACGGTAACAGCACCGGAAACATTAACTGTGATTTTCTTACCCACAGCACCAGTGATATCACCAAGTCTTTTTAATGCATCGTTGGCTTGCTCAACTCTAGATGCATCAAGCCTACTTATCGATAGGTTTAATTGTTCCATTTGGTCTTTGGATTCTGAAATTGCGCCCGATGTTAAGCGCACCAAATCAACACCCTCTTTACCAAAAAATGCAAAGGCTAATCTAACTTTTTCGGTCTGATCTTCTACACCCTCAAGCGCTGATAAGGTTCGCTTAAAAGCCTCCTCAGTGCCCAGTGATTGCAGTTGAGCGGCATCTAGCCCAAGCCCTCGCAACTCTTTTGCCGTTTTACCAGCACCGGTTGCAGCCTCAGCCAATCGCCTTACATAGCGTTGCAGCGATGTATCCAAGCTAGCTTGGCCTATGCCTGCAAACTCAGCAGCATCACGGAATGATTCTAGCGCCTCCGTTGTTACACCAAGCTTATCAGCGGTTTTAGCCAATGCATCTATATAAGGCGCATTGGCATTAAAGGTTTTAGTGAGCGCTGCAGTAACAGCAGTTGCGCCAGCAACAACAGCCGCTAAACCTACTTTTGCAAGGCTTTTAAGCTTTGAGCCAAATTTACTCACGCGGTCGCCAATAGACTTTAACTTTTTACTAAATTGGTCTTTGAGTCCAAAGACAACCGTTAAATCATCTATTTTTCTTGGCATTTTTTCGCTTGGCTTTTATGTTACGCGCTGTGGATAAAACCCTGCTTATGGTTTTTTTGCGCTCATCGGCATCGGCCATATCATCGATATAGTCGGCATTGTAAGCAGCTATTTGATCATCCGTTAGGATGTTGGGAACCAGATGGAAGGGCTCGTTGATATCGCGCCCTATACGCATCAATAATTTTATGTAGAACCACTCTGGCTTTTTGAGTTTCCCAACATTTCTGCCGTTTTCTCATCAAGCGTATCCTCATCACCTTCGCCGTTCTCATCCTCATCGCCACGAATAGCAAGAACAATCTCAAGCGCTGCATCATAGTTAGCAACAGCGGCTAACTCTTTTTGTGATTTGTCTGCATGGTGTTGAGTGCCATCAGGATTGGCAAGCTGGAAATAAACGCATTTTAAAACCGCGTCCATATACTTGGTTGAGTCTTGAAACGCACTCTCAATTGAGTTGCGTTGACCACGAGTGCCGGAACGGGCATAGAACTTTTTACCGCTTGCAGTTTCAAGCTCTCTTACCGCGTCCGGCCCTGCTAGTAAATCCTCATATATCGTACTTTCGTCTTTAGCCATTAAGCTGCCTTTCGTTCGCTTTCAAAGTCGCCATTTTGCACTAAAGCTTGTGGCCCTGGCAAGTTGTTTAACCACTCTTGCAAGCCCCATATGCGACTAGTACAGCTAAAGTTACGGCTGGTTCCTTGGCAGTCCTCAAAGTCATTGTTATGTGACCAATCAGAGCCCTTAAACAGCCCGCGATAGGTTAGTGTGTTTTGCGCTGCCGATGGCAAAGCAAAATCATAACGATCAGCACGCGGCACCATGCAAATAGTGATTGGGCAATCACTCAACAGGTACTTTATCGCCGGATCGGTTTGGCAGATATCAAAGTCAATATCAATGTTGCAATCACGCGTGCCATTGATGCGCGTCCGATCACATGAATTACGGTAGTTTTTATCCAGCAGTGGGATAATGAAATTAGGCGTGTGCACAGTCACATTTTTAGGCGTGCACATCAGCGCCATATTGACCTCGCCAGTCGCTTTATTAAAGGCGGTGCATGGCCCTACTTTAATTC
>CALIFM010000314.1 GCA_938021685.1 uncultured Gammaproteobacteria bacterium
AGACCTGCAGAAAACAGCTAAAACAGCTCGTTATCAGTGCCAAAACAACAATTGTCATAAGTGCTTTAATCATAGCCAGTTGCGCGAGATAGATGAGCTTGGCCGGTGGCAGTCAACAACGCTTTATGTTGATAACGAGACTGGCAATTTTCATTACATAGGCGATTCGCCTGATGATGAGCCAGCACCGACGCCATACAAAGTGGCAGTGCGTATGTGCGGCACTATGTCTTACCAAACAAGCTGGAGCGATGCTGTTTATGATTTTCTCGAAGCCACCGCCATGGCAAGGCGTGGCGATCCTGCAAATCTAATCAAGTTCCAAAATGGTTATTTGGGCGAAGTTCACTTGCCGCTCGATACTAAGAACATGGCAACGTGGCAGCAAATACAAGCTCGTTGCCGCATTTATGATGATTGCCCTGATTGGGTGCAGATCATCACCATCGGTACGGATATCGGGCAAGACCATATAGCCTATGAGGTTGTTGGTTGGGGTGCTCATTATGAGTCTATTTCTTTAGAGCGCAGGCGCATTGAGTGCCGGCCAAAAGTTGATGGCTCGATAAAAAAACTTTTTAAATCTTTTGTTGGCCGGACGTTTAAGAAATTAAACGGCGAGGAAATGCCGCTTAAAATTGTTATGTGTGATGCACGCTATGCCAACGCGCAAGTGCGCGAGGCGTGCGATGTTGATCCGCTTGTATTTGTCGCTCTTACTGGTTACGGAACCTTGGGCGCACCGCCTGTTAAAATGAGCAACAAGCCAGAGCCAGGCACCGGTGTTTTTACTTGCCGAGTAGCAACGCAAACCGTTGCTGATACCGTTGCTGAGTTAATGAATGTTGAGTTACCGGTTAATGCGCCGGATGATCACACAGCCAGAGCACCAGGCTTTGCGCATTTTCCTTTAACAGATTGGCATGATGAGTATTTTTTTAAAGAGCTTACAAACGAGGCAAAGAAAACCACATACAGCAATGGACGGCCAGAGACACGATGGCAACCACGATCAAAAGGCTTACGTGTTGAATCAACCGACTGTAGAAGATACGCGTATGCAGGCGTTAAGCTTGCTGAGCTACGTTATAACTTTAAACTTTTATCTGATGAGGAATATTTTAGTGATAAACAATCAGTTGAAATGTTTGAGGATGAATCATGGGAAACCAATGATTCAGAGTGGTGATCAGTAATGGCTTATTGTATGGGGCTTTTGTCTGGCCCGCTCGATAAAGACGTTTTGCCAAATTGGATAACTAGCGATTTTTTTCAAGATAAAATTTTGCATGTTGAAAAGCTAACCAGCCAGGATACCTCTGATGGAAAGCTTACTTTCGACCCGTTCGAGATACCGCCTAGTATTGATGTAAAAGATATTTGCGGGCTTGTTATATTGAACTGTGAAACAAGAGAGGTAACGCGTTTTGGCTTTCAGGTTCCAGCCCTGGGCATATCGTGTTTAAAGCATGCCAATATTATTTGCGCAGCTCAATGGTGTGAGCCTGAGCAGTTAGCACAACAACAGGAGTATCATTCTGATTGCGCTGTTCTCGATGACCCTTGCCAGCTATACAAGGAGCTTTGCTGTTGTCTTTACAAGCTCGATAAAGAGGAGCAAAAGGTTGCAATTGCGTTTAAAGATAGGCGTGTGCAGTTTCAACCTAAAAGTGAGGCAAGCATTGCCCGATTAACAGAAATGAAACTACAGGCAAAAGCCGATTGTGACGCTGTTTGCGGAAAAGAGAATAATTGGCGAGGTGGATACCTTGGCCACAGTTGCATTAGGCACACTGGCCGGCCTTGTGGTTGTGGGTGCTGCTAATGGCCAATGATTCAGGAAAGTTTAAGCGCGAAAACAACAAGGCCATAAAGTCTTTTGGTGATTTTGTCGATACGATATCGGGCCAGTATGGCGATGAAGTAACGCCAGGCTATCAAGTTGACAAAGCAGCTGATGACAAGTATCTGCCAAAAATAAAGGCTGATAGAGGCACTGTTAAAGCGCTTGCCATAAACGATCCTTTAACGCGATCAGCGATTGATTATCGCGTGCAGCAAGCGGCTGGCTCTTTACGTGTAAAGCCAAACCCTATCTATAGGCGCTTGCAGTGGACGCCAGAACAAAACAGGGACTTTAGGCGCGATGTTAAGGACTTGTTTAAGTTGTTTTTAGAGTCTGATGAGCGTTGGATTGATATAAGCGGCAAGCACACTGCCACAGAAATGGTGCAGCAACACACTCGCATTTTTGAAAGTGAGGGTGAGGCGTTTGATTTGGTGTATGAGTTCGGTGAGAGCCGGCGTAGCCCGCTATCTTTTGCTATCGGCAACCTTGACCCTGACAGAATAAGGGATCCAGACAATAAACAGGATGATGATGGCAGGCGCATCGCTGATGGTTTGCTGATATCAAGGCAAGGCTATGGCTTGGGCGCTTTTGTTCATGATTACCATCGCAATGATTCGCGTGCTACTTTTTCAGACACTAACAATTACCGGTTTGTGCCTACTAGAAACGCTGAAACAGGCCGTGAGCAGTTAATACATTCATATGTGCAGGTAACAAGCGACTTATCACGCGGTATAAGCAAGCTTGCATCATGTTTAAAGCTCTCATGCCAAAAAGAAAAGTATGTTGATGCAGCGCTTGAGGATGCCATCAGTAAAGCGGGTTTAACTTTTGTCTTAAAGTCGCAATCAAACGATATAAAGGACTTGCTTGGCGTATTAACCCAAGGCGACGATCAAAGTCCGTTGCTCAAGCGTTACATGAATCTGTCAAACGCTTGGTATGACAAGCAAGGCGCGATAAAACATCGCGGTAACAAGATTGCCAGGCTGTTGCATGGTGAGGATCTTGAGGGTTTTTCGGCTGATCAAGCTGGCGGGGCCACATTTGAAACGTTTTCTCAAATTGTCGATGTAAGCGCGGCGGCTTGCCATGGTCTATCACTTGAGGAGTATTTGCAGCGTTGGGATAAAACGAATTTTTCCGGTGCGCGATCAGGTAAGAACTACGTTTGGGAAATGATCACGGCATTAAGGGATCAGGCACCTTGGCGATTTGCTCGAAAAATTTATTGTTTGTTTCTTGAGGATATGATTCTGCAAGGTTTCTTGCAATTGCCTGGCTTTGGTACTGATTCATTTGGTGCCTGGCAGTTCTTTTTAAGAAACAAGGAGGCGCTAACTTGCGTTGAGTTCCTTGGGAGCCCTAAGCCCGAAATCGATAGAGCCAAAACAGCGGCAACTTATCTTGCTGAGGGCACGCTTGGCGTTGGCACTTGGGAGTCATACTGCAACGAAGTGCTTGGAGTTGATTGGGAGGATCGGCTAGATCAGATTATTGAGGAGGTTAAAACCGCTTGGGATAAGCTTGATGCTTGTGGTGTTACGCCAGGTTGGTCAATTTCTGAAATTGTCACTCAAAGGCTATTTGGCGGCAACGCTTTTTTAGCCGGTCAACAACTTAAACTATCTGGCGCTTTAGATGATCCAGATCAAGGTGATTAATTGAATACTATAGATATTATTGGTGTTATAGGCTGGGATGTTACCGCCTATAGTGTCAAGCGTGCGCTTGCTGAGGTCGGTGAGGTTGATAGTTTAAAAGTTAACCTTAGTTCGCCAGGTGGTTATGTTGATGATGGGTTTGATATTTACGCTTTGTTAAAAAACCATCCGGCACACATCACCTTTAACATCACAAGCATGGCCTACTCAATGGGCTCTGTGATCGTCCAGGCTGGCGATGTTGTTACGATGGAAGATACAGCCATGCTCATGGTGCACAAGCCATCGGGCCTTGTGTGGGGCAACGCTGATGACATGCGCGATGAGGCGGTTACGCTTGACAAATATGAGTCTCGATTGATTAAAGCTTATAATCGGCGGGACGCTTTAAAGCTAAGCAAAAAACAGTTAAAGGAGGCGATCAGTGAGACAACATGGTATACCTCAGATGAGGCACTTGCAGCCGGATTTGTCGATAAAATCATCGACGGAAAAGACCAAGACGAAATACCGGAAATCTCGGACAGTGCCATTAACTGGCTACGTGTCGCGGGGTACAAAGGAACGCCTAACCAAATCACACAACACATTGAATCGAACGGCGGCGACTTAACGCCATTTAACCCGTTTAAGGTTCAACCCTTTATTAACAAAACTGGCGGTAATTCCGCTGCTAATCCAAAAGAGGATGATTCTAAGATGAGTAAGTACACTGAGGCGGAATTTGAGAACGGCGTTGCTAAAGCAGTCAAAACCGCTCTTGAGGACGCTGACAAGAAAATCAACACAGCCGGTGAGGCTGCTGTTAAAACTGCAAGAGCTGATGTTTTAGAGCGCTTGGAAAAGCTCTCTGAGCATGAGAACGCGAGCAACACGGCGGCAATGGTTCGCATTGCTAAGCTTGATATCCCGCTTGATGATGCCATGGCCTATATGGATGATGTACAGCCATTAACCGGTGGTGCATCAAATCAAAACCGACTCTCAAAAGAAGAGGAGGATCGCATTGCATCTGAGGCGGCTAAAAGGGCCGTTGCTGAGGCGCGAGCTGCAGCTTCAGACACAACCCACATTGAGTCTGGCGTTGGTGGTTCAACAAGCGGTAAGGATGCTGAGGCGTTGGAACAGGAGCGAATTAAAGCCGATAACGAGCGACGAGGAGCGTAATCATGGGATGCAAAATATTATCAACAACTGGCCCTTTGGTGATTCACGATCATCAAACTTGTATCGCCTGCAGGGCTGAGTATGTTCCTGGCAGTATTCAAATCTTATTGCAGCCTGGTATTTATTACCCGAAATGTACGCTAATTGTTGAACCAGAGGGTGTAGATTGCGAGCCTGGCAAGCCAATTGAGAATGTAAAGGCTGAGAAAAAGCGGATCGTTGGTGTGACCACTTGTGATATCGATTTGCGCGACGTTACTGAGAAAGATAACGAGCCATGCGGCATTGGTACTAACATGGGGCTCGACCCTAATTACATGTGCTGGCCAGCCGGCACACCTAAAGCTGATATTGACCAGCTTTGCCGAACAGCTAAAGGTTGCATTTGGTTTATCAACCGCATGCATTGTTCTGAGGTTCCTGATGAGTTTGCATACTTACTTGAAACAAAGGAAGTTGCGAAAGCAAGAGCTGAAATTAAGACTACTGGCGAAGTGGAAGCCGTAAGAAACTAATCAACAAAAATTGACGATTAAAAAGGGCCGTTAACGCGGCCTTTTTTATGTCTTTAAAATCGAGAGAGTAATGCTAAATGTCAACTAAAATTGAGCAAGCAGTAAAAGAGATTTGTAAAGAGCATCTGACGCCAGGTTACTACCTCGGCGTTAAGGATAAAAGTATTGATAAAACATCATCCTTTTGGCGCAGCTTTATGGTGCCGATGGCTGATGATATCGTGCATGATAAAAAATTCATGTTCTGGCATGAGTTTAGAAAAAAGTATCCGCACTTGATGCCTACCGATATCTGCCCTTGTGATGAGGGTGACTACATCGCAACAAGCAACTCATACATTGAGCGAGCGATAAGCCAAGGCTACTGGTGGTTAGGTTTTCCGGTTGATTGCGACTTCACGCAATTTCTACAGCCTGGCGAAAATCCATTTTCATCACGTAGCTTTCAACAGTCTGTGCGCGATCATTTCCTTGATTTACGTGACAAGCTATTTATGGGCTTTGATCAAAAAGAAGAGTATTGGTCGGCCATGATGATGATGCATGGCTCATTGATTGTTAGGCCAAAAGGCGGCAAGCCTTATGAGCTTAAATTTGAGCGTGATTGTGATCTTAATTGTGTTATCACTGATCCAGAGTGCATGTGGTGCCAGAATCCAAAAGAGGACGGCAACAAGGCGCGACCTTGGGATGATATCCGATACATGCAAGAGAAAATTTGGGATAAAAACCGAGGCTTTTTTGATGTCATTATTGCCAACCGTCGTACCTGTAATTGGATGATGACAGCGGTTAACAAGTACATTGAGAAATGCAAAGATATCTCAACCGCTGAGGTGCTTTTGCCGCGTCACTTGACTGCAGCAGCGGGCTTTGATTTGCCGCCACCAATGGACGGTGCGCGTTTAGCGTTTGCTATTCCAAACGGTGAGCGAACTGCGTTAATGTATTGCGTTGATACAAACTTTGTATTCTGCGATAACGATACTGGCAAAGAGGTTTGCGTTAATCCTCTTGCCGATGGAAAAGTTTATTTCTTTAACCGTAATGGCGGTGGAACAAATCAACTTGGTGCGCGTATGGCGTTTGGTCGAATCCATAACTACAACGCAACTCAAGCGGCTCAAAAGCGATTTTTCCACCAGCACATTACGCCATCCGGCAAGTCGCTTAAATACCATGGTGAATCATCGCCAACAATCTTGATTGAGTGCCCTAATGGCTCGGCTTGTCTTGATGTTTGTGGTGGCAAGATCCCTGAATATAAACCTTTTGAGAACCTATGCAGCTCTATCGAGGAGCAAGGAAAGGAGAGTGTAAATGGCTAATCCAACCGGTAGAGTTACTATCACGCCTGATACGGCGGTTTGTATTTATGGCGGCAAAGGTAATGAGTGCCATGCTGCTGGTGAAGAAACCACGATGTTAGCCGCTCACGCGGCTCACCTTTCTGAGCCAATGGTTGTATCACCGGAAAGTGCGCAAGATGAGTGTTGGCTTGTCACTATTCCAGCCGGTGGCGATGTTGAGCTTGAGTTTGAAGCTAGCATGCAATCAATGTTGATTGAGTCAACTGTTCCATTGCTTTATGTTGATGGCACTGAAAGCGTGCCATTGGTTAAGCCTACTGAGCCGATCATTAAGGAAAATGCACCGGACTTGTTGCAAGCTGGCGAGACAACCAAATCACTTACAAAGGATGGTGAGCCCGTAACATCAGCGGCCATCATCAATTGCGAGGCGGTTGATACTAAAGTTAAGCTAACAATTAAAGGGGGCTAAGGTGACTAATCCATTAACCGATACTTTTGGTGCTGACAAAATAGGCCGATCAATGAAAGTTAACGAAAACACTTGCCCTCAATGCCACGCGCATTGCATGGCGGGGAAAATGTGCCACTGTGGTCACTTGCCGAAACCTCGACCAGCGCCATGTTGGGATGATATCGATAAAATCGCTGGCAAAATGTACAAGGCTTGCCATCCTGAAACCGGCAAACTTTGGCTTGTGCAGGAATGCCTAGTTTGGAACCCTGATTGTGAAGCATGGGAATGTAAGGTGCAGGGCGTGCACGAGTTGCCAGCGCTTTACAAGCCTGCTAAGGAAGGTGATGAGCCTGTTACCTTGCCAAGCTTTGATGGCCCGCTTGAGGTGCTGTTAAACACCGGTGAGCCTGCAACGCTTTATGGTGGCAGTGAGATCCCTGCTGATCTATCTGGCGCGATCATGTGCATTAACGGTGGCTTGTGTTATTTGCCTGGTAATGTTGCCGTTAACATTCCCGATGAGGTTCAAGTTGGCGGTGAAATGCCGGCTGCTGATTCGACTGTTGAATTTTGGGTTACACCAGATGGCCCAAAAACTAAGAATGATGAGGGCATTTGGGTTGCGGTGCCAAACTATAAAGGAAAGTAAATTATGTCTAATGTAACTTTTGGTGGTGGCCCGTATGTTGAGGGTGATAAATACACTGGTTCTGATGGTCGTGAGTATGAGTTTAAAAACGGCTGTATGGTTTTTTGTGAGCCTGATCCTAATGAGGTGCAGGTTGGCGGCACCATGCCCGATCCTGATTCAAGTGTTGAATTTTGGATTACGCCAGATGGCCCAAAAACTAAGAATGATGAGGGCATTTGGGTTGCAGTTCCCAATTACAAAGGTGGTGCATAATGTCTAATGTAACTTTTGGTGGTGGCCCTTATGTTGAGGGCCAAAATTACACTGGCTCAGATGGTCGTGAGTATCAGTTTAAGGCCGGCTGCATGGTTATGTGTGCACCGGTTGATATTGATACTGTTGATGGCTATAGCTTGCCTGGTGTTGCGCCTGATGGTGTTGTTGATGCAACATCGGGTGAGCCCATAGAAGTTGGTGCGCCTGTAACCGTTTTCTTTGATGAAAACAATGAAATCATTGGTTATAAAGATTGTACTGATGATAATGATTTTAGTGTGCTCTTAACGGCAACTGAGGCATTTACTGATGATGCCGGCAACGATGTTGCTATTGGCGATCAGTTTCAACTACTGGCTGATGGCTCAACTGTTTGTGCAGAGAAAACCATTGATACTCGTGGTACATTAACGCCCACTGTAGAGAGCGGCGTAAGCGATTATGAGGGCTTTGATAATACCGGTGCCCCTGTTGGCCCTTGCCCTGTATCTCATGCCATACCGGTTGATAAAGCCGGTACAGCGCTTGCTAAAGGTAGGCGTTTTCAGCCGATCGATGTTTTAACCTTAGCTGAGTTTTTAGCTGCACCAAATCCAGCGCTTGCGGATAAAACCATTGGTTTTAATGCTGAGGGTGTGTGTGGTTTGTTCGATGCAACGCAAATCACGCGTGCGGTTGTTTCTCCTAACGGGCAAACGATTACTATCACTGATGGTATTACCGCAGAAGTTTGCACCATTCCAAAAATTGAGCAAGACCAGGTTTTGGCTGGCTGGGAGGCTGTTCCCGATGGTGATCCTAATGATGGTGTAACTAGCTGGCATTGGAATTGGATCATTCACGATATTGATGGCAACGTGGTTAACACCATTGAAGGGCCAACAATTGATGTGCCTGAGTTTGTAACCAAAGGCGGGCAACCATTGGCTGGCCCGATTACTCCTTTGCTCGCATCAGATTTTGTTAGCGGTGCATATGCAGACGGTGATTTAACAATGGTGCTTGGTGCTGATGGCTCTTGCAAGCTTGCACCAGCAAATCAAAACTATACCTGGGAGCAAGTTGTTGACGCTGATGGGAATGTTACCTATCCAGCCGATCATCCTAACCAGGCTTTGGCTGGAACCACTGTTGCATCTAATAGCCCTCCTGGCTCTACTGTTACAAGCTACACCGACGCATCAGGTGTTTATGTTGCTAGCCATTGCCATCCTGCTGAATATATTGGCGAAAAAATAAAGGATGAGCTTGCAGATGGAACGCCATGCGAGGGTGTGGTTACTGATGTTATTTATGATGGTTTAACGTGTTTGCCTGTTAGAAAATACAGTCAATGCGCAAAGCAAGAGTGCGCAACATTAACCACATTGATGGACTTCTCGCCCATCACTGGCAGCACTGGGCCTATAGTTGCTCCAGAGTTTTGGGATGCATTAGTTGCGGGCGATCCTATCCTTTTCAATGCATCGCTAAATTTCACAATGAAAAAAGCCGGTAAGGCTAGTTTTATTGGTGCATGGGGTTTTGATATACGAAACATTGCAATCAGAACTACTTTTCAAATGAGAATTGATGGCGGCAACTGGATAAATCCAACCGGTGGCGGTGATCCAATCTCAGGCGGGCCTTTAGCTCAAAGCGGGCA
The DNA here is from genome assembly GCA_938021685.1 of uncultured Gammaproteobacteria bacterium. GTDB lineage: Bacteria > Pseudomonadota > Gammaproteobacteria > Arenicellales > Poriferihabitantaceae > JAAELZ01. Next base: position 9,518 of record CALIFM010000314.1, read on the forward strand.
TTACGAGTTTGATTGTCGAAACTATGCAAAGGGCGATCATACTATTGAGTTTAGAATGGTTTTCTCTGACATAAACCCTGCTGCAATGACTGGTGTTGGCGGTGTTCCGTTTTTTCAAAGAACAATCAGCGATTTTT
>CALIFM010000315.1 GCA_938021685.1 uncultured Gammaproteobacteria bacterium
GTTGTATCAGTCATTTTTGTTCTTAGCGCGGCGCAAGATGAGCAAATTCATACGTTTTATGCGATGGTTCATATCTAAATATATGATGGAATCTATTTAGATTAGTTAGATTTCAATTGTTGGTGATGGCGGCAGGTTAACTGTCTGTCGCCCAAAAAACATGGGACGCTGAAGCGTCCCATGTTTCTTTTTGACAAATTCGCTTAGCGAACAGGAGCAGCATATAAAATACCGCCATCTCTCCACGAAGCATTTAAGCCGCGCTCTAGTGCTAGAGGCGTAGAAGGGCCAATGTTTGCGTCAAAGATTTCGCCGTAGTTACCGGCATTTTGAATAGCGCGTAATGCCCAACCAGCGTCTAAGCCGATCATTGCACCCATGTCACCTTCAGTGCCTAACAAACGATTGATGCTTGGATTATCACCAGCAGCGCTGGCCATTTCAGCGGCATTATCTTTAGTAACGCCTAACTCTTCAGCAACGATTAAGGCGTTAACTACCCATTTGCCGACGTCAGCCCATTCTTCATCACCTTGGCGTACTGCGCCGCCCAGAGGTTCTTTAGAGATGATTTCAGGTAACAGCATGTGGTCATCAGGATTATCCAACGCAGCACGCGTTGAAGCCAAGCCCGAAGCATCAGTAGTGTAAACGTCGCAACGATTACCTGAATAGTTTGCAATGCCTTCTTCGTTGGTTTCAATGTTCACTGGCTCGTAGCTCATACCGTTTGCACGAAAATAGTCGGCTAAGTTTAGCTCAGTGGTTGTACCTGTTTGGATACATACAGAAGCACCGTTTAAGTCTTTAGCTGAGCTCACGCCCAGGCTTTTACGAATTAAGAAGCCTTGACCATCGTAGTAGTTCACAGGCAAGAAAGTCAGTTTAAGATCTGCATCACGGCTCATGGTTTCAGTCGTGTTGCGAAATAAGATGTCGCCTTCACCTGAATTCAAAAGTGTGAAACGTGTTTTGCCGGTAGAAGGCACAAATTTAACCTTGTCGCCGTCGCCCAGTACTGCAGCAGCTACTGCACGGCAAAAGTCAACGTCAAAACCTTCCCAGCGGCCTGAATCATCAGGTGCAGCAAAACCAGCTAAACCAGTGGTTACAATGCAGTTAAGTTCACCTCTAGCTTGTACATCAGCCAAAGTGCCCGCTTGCACAGCACCCGCTGTTAGCGAAAGAGAAGCAGCAATTGCCGCAATTTTTGTGAGTTTCATAATTTTCCTCGATTAGTTTAAATAAGAGTTTATTAACAATACTTTGTTGGCAGTATTTAAAGTAATAAACTAACTCATATTTATGTGAAATGATGGATAAAAAACCAAACCACTAATATAGCTATATAGGTTCCTTATAGGCCCATTCCAGATTCCAAGTGTAACCGCTTAAGGGCATGGGCTGTCAAGCGTTAATTAGCTAGCAGTGCTGCTTTGACAACTTTAAGAATCTTTATTCAGCCGGCTATTGATAAACTTATAATGAGTTGATGAATTAGGTTGAATTGCCTTAGGGGCTTGCTTATCGGCAAGTTTAAAATTAGAATCGCGCCCCTCAATTGAACGGCATGAAATTCATAAGCTCATGCTAGTTCAAATTTTAACTCCTTTCTCTACCGCGCTTTGATTACTATGGTGACGGAGGGAAATATCCAAGAGGAGCACAATGCGACATTATGAAATAGTTTATTTGGTCCATCCGGATCAAAGCCCTGAAGTGCCGGCAATGATCGAGCGCTATTCAAAAATGGTGACGGATGGCGGTGGTGTGATTCACCGCTCTGAAGACTGGGGGCGCCGTCAACTGGCCTATATGATTAAAGACGTGCATAAAGCGCACTACGTTTTAATGAATATCGAAGCCGGCCTTGAAACCCTGCGCGAAATTGAAAATAACTTTCAATTTAATGATGCGATTATTCGCTCATTAGTGATGCGCAAGAAAGCGGCCATTACTGAGCCTTCGCAATTGGCGCGGGTCGAAGAAGCAGCTGAAGTGGCTTTTGAAGATAAAGCGAAAGAAGATGCTGATAAGCCAGCCACTGAAACTGCGGTTGCTGAAACAGAAACGAAAGACACTACTGAGGGGGCGGAATAATGGCTGGTCGCAAAAAAGACAAGAAGAAGAAGGGTAATCAACGCCCGCGCTTTATGCGCCGTCGTATTTGTAAATTTACGGCTGAAGGCATCCCAGAAGCAGATTACAAAGACTTAGAAACGCTTAAAGCAATGGTGATTGAAAGTGGCAAGATTATTTCTGCACGCAATACTGGCACGAAGGCTAAATTTCAACGTCAGCTGTCAACGGCAATTAAACGTGCACGCTATTTAGCACTAATGCCTTATACCGACAGTCATAAGAACTAGGGGAAAGAACAATGGAAGTAATATTACTTGAAAGAATTCAAAACCTAGGTGATTTAGGCGAGCTGGTTAAGGTTAAGCCTGGATATGCTCGTAATTTCTTGGTGCCGCAACAAAAAGCAGTGTTTGCCTCGGAAGATGCCGTTGCTAAGGTGGAAGAAGCCCGCAAACGTTTAGCTGAAGAAGAGTCTAAGCGCGCAGAAGTAGCTAAAGCACGCGCAGAGTTAGCCGTACGTGAAGTGACTATCACTCGTTTAGCCAATCCAGACGGTCATTTGTTTGGCTCTGTAACTAACATTGATGTGGCAGAAGCGATGTCTGAAGGCGACCAAACGATTGAGCGCGCTGAAGTTTATTTGGTAGACGGTCCTTTTAAAGAAGTGGGTGAATATGCTGCTGAAATCATTCTGCATGCCGAAGTTCGCTTTGATGTTGTAGTTAAGGTTGAAGGCGAGGAAGGTGAAATGCCCGAAGGCTTTGAAAGCGTTGCTGCAGTGACTGCAGAAGATGAAGCCAAGCTGCAAGCGGAACGTGAAATTGCTCAACATGAGCAGACTGACGATGAGGACACGCCAGTTTCTGATCAAGATCAGGGCGAAGAAGAGTAATCTTCTCTACGTTTCCACAAAAAGGCGCCAAATGGCGCCTTTTTTGTACTGAGTCATGGAACACTACAAATCTTGTTTGCTGTCTACATCAGCGCACAGATGTCGTACAATAGCTGCGTTTGTGCTGCTCATCGCAAGCGGTGCTGCACCGTACAGCGTATCTATTAATTCTTGAATGACTAACATCGCCTTTTATACCCATGTTCTTTTTGGCATCGCCTTGACGCTAATTGCTTTGTTGGGTACGAATTTGATGCGGCATTACGGCGGCATTATTGATAGCCCTAACCAACGTTCGTCGCATGTGCGGCCATTGCCGCGCTCAGGCGGTATCTCCATTGTGCTGACTTTTCTTTTGGGCATGGTATTTATCATCAGCTTTGGTGATGCGACATTGATTAACAAGCGGTACATGTGGGGCTTTGTTGGCTCTGCTATGTTGATTGCGGTTATTTCATTAGTTGATGATATCGTTGGCAAGTCAGCAGTCTTTAAGCTCATCACGCATGTCGTTGCCGTTGTAATTGTATTAAGTACGGGCATCGTAGTCGATCATTTAGCTTTGCCGTTGGTAGGCTATGTCTCCTTAGGTGCTTGGGGTTACTTAATTTCATTTTTGTGGATATTAGGCCTTACAAATTCGGTCAATTTCATGGATGGCATTGACGGTTTAGTTGCCGGGGTAACGGTTATAGCCAGCTTGTTTTTCATGATTATCAGTTATTACGCTGGTAGCTCGTTTGTTTATGTTACTTGCTATACCTTGTTGGCCGGCGCATTGGGTTTTTTATTTTTAAACTTTCAACCAGCAAAGATTTTTTTAGGCGACGTCGGCAGTGCTTTTATTGGCTTCACTTTTGCAACCCTCGCGATTATCGCCGCACGCTATGATGTATCACACACCTCATTTTTAGTGATGCCTTTATTGATGTTTAATATTATTTACGATACTAGTTTCACATTTATACGCCGCTTATTAAGGCGTGAGCGTGTGCTAGAAGCTCATCGTGGTCATTTATATCAATTATTAGTACGGGTGGATTTCACCCATCGTGAAGTAGCCTTAATT
>CALIFM010000316.1 GCA_938021685.1 uncultured Gammaproteobacteria bacterium
ATTTTAAAATAGCTATTTTAAACTTATTAATTAACATTTTTTAGATGAAAAAAAAAACTAAATATCCCACTCTATTTAAAAGCTTGAAAGTTAGGTAATATATTGCTATGTTATAACAGAACAAATAATAGCTTATCATGATACCTAAACTTAAGTTTTTAGTCCCTTTTTCTTTCTTATGCGCAGCACCTGTATTTGCTGAAACCGAAAGGCAACTGGATGCTCATAACCATGGAGAAGCCATGCTTAATATCGTCATGGACGGCAAATTAATGGAATTGACTTTTATCTCTCCATCCGCCAATTTAATTGGGTTTGAGCACAAGCCAAAAAACCAAGAGCAGCAAGCAAAAGTTGACAGTGCCAAAGAAATGTTAGCTGACTACACTAAGCTCTTTGGGCTACCCAGCCAAGCGGCCTGCAAGCCTATAAAAAGCGCAGTGCATTGGACCTTTGACGAGGGTTCAGGCCACGAAGAACATGACGAACACGAGGAGCATGGAGATCATGACGAACACGAAGAGCATGACGAGCACGAAGGCGCTGTTCATTCAGAGCTTGAAGCAGAATGGCGACTGGCTTGCGAAAAAGTAGACGCTTTAAACTCAATCGAGGTGCAGCTGTTTAAACACTTCCCAGCGCTAGAAAAACTGCATGTCGAAGCTATATTCGCTGATTCACCGCTCGCTGCCACCTTAACATCTGATGACAATTTGATCAAAAGACCTAAATAAAGGCGATTGGGTATGTAATACTGCGTGCAGTTTAGAGATAACCGCTCCGCTCAATTACATGTCGACACTGCTGGCGCTTGAATCGATCCGCTTCGGATGGAAATCACATACTGATGTGCTTAACATTCCGTCGTTTTCAGTTGACACGGGCCAGCACTGCTTTATTATGGGTCCCTCCGGCAGTGGCAAATCAACTTTGCTCAGTTTAATAGGGGGCGTCATTGAACCGCAGCAAGGTAAAGTAGTGCTTAATGGAGTCGACCTAGCCCCTCTAAAACCTGCTGCCAGAGACAAGATAAGAGCCGATTCAGTCGGCTTTATTTTTCAGCAATTTAATCTCGTGCCTTATCTAAGCAGCTATGAAAATGTGCTGCTTCCCTGCCAATTCTCTGACAGTCGCACCCACAATGCCGTAGAACACGCAGGCAGCACCAAGACGGCAGCGCAAAATTTACTCGAAGGGTTCTTCACCGACAACCACAAACCTGACTTTGACCAGCCCGTAGCCGAGCTAAGCGTAGGCCAGCAACAACGTGTTGCTGCCGCCAGGGCCTTAATTGGTGGCCCCGCTTTAATCATTGCCGATGAACCGACCTCAGCACTAGACCACGACAATCGCTTACGCTTCATGTCCCTTTTATTGAACGAAGCAGACCACCAAGGCTCAACTGTTTTGTTTGTAAGTCACGATACCACGCTAGCAAGCCAGTTTGAAAAAAACTACAAGCTGTCTGAAATTAATCAGCAGGTGGCCGAATGAACCTATTCAGGTTAGCGTTCAAAAGCCTTTGGAGCCGTCGTTTCACAGTGCTGCTTATCGTTGCAACCATCGCAATCAGCACCGCCTTATTACTTGGCATGGAGAAGGTCAGACAAAGTGCGCGCGCTAGCTTTACCAGCACCGTTTCTGGCGTAGATTTATTGGTGGGCGCCCGAAGCGGGCCGATTCCATTACTATTATATTCCGTATTTAGAATCGGCAACGCAACCAACAATATCACCTGGGAAAGCTATCAAGAGTTTGCAAATCGCTCAGACGTAAAGTGGGCTATTCCACTGTCACTTGGCGATTCCCACCGAGGATACCGCGTGCTCGGCACCAATCAGGACTACTTTAACCATTACCGCGTAGGCAATAAGAGAAAGCTCGCGTTTGCCGCTGGCAAACCATTTAATGAGTTGCTTGAAGTGGTGATTGGCGCCGAAGTAGCAAAAAGCCTGCAATACGGTCTTGGTCAGTCACTAATTATCTCCCACGGCATTGGCAGCACCAGTTTTGCTGACCACGATGATAAGCCCTTTACCATTAGTGGAATTCTTAAACCAACCGGCACACCTGTTGATCGAACCATTCATGTAAGCTTGGCCGCGATTGAAGCAATTCATCTCGGTTGGGAACAAGGGGTTAAGATCCCAGGCGCACAGCGGTCTATAAACAGAATTCGTCCCAAAGAACTAGAACCTAAGGCAATCACGGCGTTTATGGTCGGTCTTGAAAGCCGCATACGTGTTTTCAAATTGCAACGGGTAATCAATGAATACAAGCAAGAACCTTTGCTTGCGATATTGCCTGGAGTTGCCCTTCAAGAGCTTTGGGGCTTTATGTCAGTCGCCGAAAAAGCTCTTTGGCTCGTTTCCTTGTTTGTCGTGTTAGCCGGCTTTTTAGGCATGGTCGCTGTCTCATTGGCCGGTTTAAATGAACGACGGCGAGAAATTGCAGTCTATAGAGCAGTAGGTGCGAGTAGGCAAAATATATATGCTTTATTAATTATTGAAGCAATCATATTAACGATTATTGGCATTGGTCTCGGTGTCATCATCGTGACCATCGGTCTACTTGCTAGTCAAGGGTTGTTAGAAACACGCTTTGGGCTCTATGTAACAAGCTTGTGGCCAACGTTATCTGAATTAAAGATGCTGCTGGGTTTATTTATTGCTGGGCTCCTTTCAGGTATGGTACCTGCCTTTGTCGCTTACAGAAACTCGCTGGCTGATGGCCTGTCAGCGAAAGCTTGAACATGAACCGCTTAACTCTAAATATTCAATCACTTAACAAAACATGAAAACCACACACCGAAATCTTCGATCTTATGGGCTGCTATTGATTTTTTCGATGTTATTCGGCTTTAGTGCAAACTACAGCTTTTCATCTGACGCACCTAAAGAAGTGCTGTGGGACGCACTGATTCCAGAAGACTGGAACCCTGACAAGGTGTTCGATCAATATTCAGATGAAGAATTTACGGCCATGTCTGATGAGCAATACTTCATGCTACAAGACGAAGTACAAAAGATGCTGGATGAAGCACCAACAGTCGACGCTCTAGATGGACAAGACATTAAGATCCCAGGCTATCTATTACCCTTAGAGTTTGATAAAACTAAAATCAAAGAGTTTTTATTGGTCCCCTACTTTGGCGCCTGCATGCATACCCCGCCGCCGCCCGCCAATCAAATCATACACGGCAAATTGCAGTCTGCTTTCACGTTAAAAGAACTCTATGAGCCCGTTTGGATTTCAGGAAAATTAAAGGCCATTCGGTCACAAACCAAACTCGGCGAAGCCGGCATCGTTGGAACCATCGATGTTGACACCGGCTATACCATGGAGGTAGATAAAGTCGAGCCTTATCAAGAGCAAAACTAATTAACAGAGCCTACTGAAATTAGCAGAGCTCAAGGCACGCCACCTTAGCCAGCCCCACGCTGTTCAATGGGTTATATCTTAATAAGCCCTCCCACCTCTTCCTTCTGAATAAAATCTCTCCCATTGCTTTGCTGAAACGCCAGCGAAGTTTCGTTCCTGTTTTTTTTGCATGGACGATCGCAATGGACGGTACACTATATGATACTGAGCTAATGGCGATGCAAAACAAACACACGACACCATGAACATTGAACAAGCCATAGAGCGCGCCCTCGCCCTACCATGTTGGCAGGCGCCGAGCACACCTAAACCGTTGGAAGGCGGCATTACCAATCTCAATCTGCACCTAACTGATCAACAGCAAGCTTATGTGGTACGACTAGGTGATGATATATTAGAGCATGGGGTAATGCGCTTCAATGAACTAGCCATCAGCCGTGCAGCACATGCTGCAGGCCTGTCGCCGAAAGTACATTACACCGAGCCTGGAGTGCTGGTACTGGAATATCTTGACGCTGCTGCTTTAAGTGCGCAAGATGTGCAAGACCCCGCTACCTTAGTGCAGATTGTTGATCTGCTTAAGCGGGTGCACCAAGAGCTACCGAAGCACCTGCGTGGCCCAGTGCTTACTTTTTGGGTGTTTCATGTAGTACAAGACTATGCGACCACTTTACGCGAATTGGGTTCTGCACATATATCAAAGCTCGATGTATTGCTCACGCAAGCAGCACAGTTACAAAAAGCGATTGGCAATGTTGACCTCGTACTGGGGCATAATGATTTATTGCCGGCCAATATTCTACGTAACGATAAGCGATTATGGTTGATTGATTGGGAGTACGCAGGGTTTAACTCGCCCTTGTTTGACTTAGGTGGCCTAGCCACCAACAACGGGCTCTCTCCCGATGCCGAGCAAGCCATGCTGCAACAATATTTCGGCCATATACCCGATGCTGATTTACTGCGCCAATATGAAGCAATGAAGTGCGCGTCCTTACTGCGGGAGGCCCTATGGTCGATGGTGTCAGAGCTCACCTCAAAGATAGATTTCGATTACGCCAGCTATAGCGCTGAAAATCTCGATCACTACCAGCAAGCCTATGCGGCTCTGTCCTTTACAGGCAAGAAAAAATGACCTCCTCTATCACCTTGCCCAAATCGACAAAGGCCGTCATTATCGGCGGCGGCATCGTTGGTTGTTCTACCGCTTATCACTTAGCCAAACTTGGCTGGGATGTGGTGCTGCTAGAGCGCAAAAAACTTACTTCTGGCACCACCTTTCATGCCGCAGGCTTGGTAGGTCAACTGCGCTCCAGCGCCAATATCACTCAGCTACTAACTTATTCAGTTGATCTATACAAAACTCTTGAGCAAGAAACAGGCCTAGCAACAGGCTGGAAAATGAATGGCGGCTTGCGCCTAGCGTGCAATCAAGAACGCTGGACTGAGGTAAAACGGCAAGCCACTACCGCACATTCATTTGGCCTTGATATGCAGCTGCTTACTGCACAAGAAGCATTGGAGTTGTGGCCACTTATGCAAATTGATGACGTCGTCGGCGCAGCGTTCTTGCCCACCGATGGACAAGTCAACCCATCAGACATCACCCAGTCATTGGCAAAAGGGGCTAGCATGGCTGGCGCACAAATTTTTGAAGATACCAAGGTGCTGTCAGTGGATGTACAAAAAGGCATTATCAAAGGCGTTGAAACCGAACATGGTCGCATTAATTGTAACGTGGTAGTGGCTTGCTGCGGGCAGTGGACACGGCAATTCGCGAAAACAGTCGGTGTGAACGTACCACTGGTGTCAATGGAGCACCAATACCTAGTCACCGAGCCGATTGCTGGAGTGCCGGCCAACCTGCCCACCTTACGTGACCCAGATCGCTTAACTTACTACAAAGAAGAAGTTGGCGGCTTGGTAATGGGCGGGTACGAGCCAAACCCAATCCCTTGGGCGGTGGATGGTTTCCCTAAGGGCTTTCACTACACCTTATTGGATAGCAATTATGAGCATTTCTCACAAATTATGGAGCTATCCCTAGGTCGCGTACCAGCACTTGAATCAGCTGGCATTAAACAACTAACCAATGGCCCTGAAAGTTTTACCCCTGACGGTAATTTTATTTTGGGAGAGGCACCCGAGCTTAAAAATTTCTATGTAGGAGCAGGCTTCAATGCTTATGGCATCGCAGCAGGCGGTGGGGCTGGTATGGCTTTAGCTCAATGGGTTGCCAAAGGTGAGCCACCATTTGACCTATGGCCAGTGGACATCCGCCGCTTTGGCAGGCCTCACTTTGAAGATGACTGGATTCGTACCCGCACTATTGAGGCATATAAAAAGCATTACACCATGGCATGGCCATCAGAGGAACATGACAGCGCAAGGCCTTACCAAAAATCACCGCTGTATGATGTATTACATGCAGATGGCGCAGTGTTTGGCGAAAAGCTCGGCTGGGAACGCCCCAATTGGTTTGCCGACTTAAAAGCCAGTGAACAACAACACGACATTTACACCTTTGAACGCCCTAACTGGCATGCAGCTGTGGCACGCGAACATCTAGCAGCACGCACTAAGGCGGCATTGTTTGATCAAACCTCATTCGCAAAATTTCTCTTAAAAGGTCCTGATGCCGCTGCAGCACTAAACTGGATTGCGGCCAATGAGGTAGACAAGCCAGTTGGCTCATTAGTTTATACACAAATGCTCAACCACCGAGGCGGCATTGAGTGTGATCTGACGGTAGTACGCATGGCAATGGATGAATATTACATTGTGACAGGCACCGGTTTTGCTACCCACGATTTTAATTGGATCGCACGGAATATCCCCGCTGGCATGGATGCACAGTTGGTTGATGTCACCTCAGCCTATACTGTCCTGTCTTTAATGGGCCCGAATGCACGTGCTATTTTAAGCAGCCTCACGCATGCGGATGTCAGCAATGCCAAGTTTAAATTTGGTCAAGCAAAAGCGATCACTATCGCTGACTGCCCAGTGAATGCTTTGCGTGTCACTTACATCGGCGAACTTGGTTGGGAACTACACCTACCTGTGGAATATGCCACTACGGTTTATCACGCTTTGCATAAGGCAGGCAACGCACACGGCTTAGTTAATGCAGGTTACCGCGCCATCGAGACCCTGCGTCTTGAAAAAGGCTACCGCGCTTGGTCGGCTGATATAGGGCCAGATCATACGCCTGATGAAGCAGGTCTAGGCTGGGCGGTGCGCCTAAACAAAAACGACACTTTTATTGGCCGCGATGCGGTAATTAAGCAACGTGAACAAGGCCTACATAAAATGCTAGCCACCTTTGTCGCCAACAGCGACATAAATTTATCGGGTCGTGAAACCATTTATCGCAATGGTCAACAAACAGGCTGGCTTAGCTCAGCAGGATATGGTCATTTTCTGCAACAATCAATTGGCATGGGCTATGTGCGCAACGGCAATGGCGTTGATAAGCATTTCGTTATGAGCGGTGATTACGAGCTTGAAGTTGCCGGCAAACGGGTGCCCTGCAAAGTGACTTTAGACCCTTTA